>JAFQGN010000110.1 GCA_017398245.1 Clostridia bacterium
AAAGAGAAGCCCGGCAACGCGCACCGCGTGGGCCGGGCTTATGTTATAAAGAAGTAATTCAAACGTTTTGCTCGGCGGCAGCAATTGTAACCGGCACTGGCCGATGGCGACAACAATTGTCAGTCAGCACTGCCAGCCCCATAAAATGGTTTCTTTTTGGGAGAGCGCGAGAACCCTTTTTCTTTTCCCAAAGAAAAAGGGTTCTCGCAAAAATGGTATTCCGTATCCTGTCAGCGGACGTCGAAGGAGAAGATGTGTGCGTCGGCGGCGCCCCAGGTTGCGGTAGGCACAAGGCGCACGGCGGAGCAGCGGGCATTGAGCGGGATGGCGCTCAGGCGCTGATAGGCGTTGTCGTTGGCATAGAGCACGGTCCACTCGCCGTTCACCTTGCCCTCGATGCGGAACGCCTTGGTCATGGTGGTGGGCACATAGAAATCGGGCATATGGTAGGGGCGGTTGGAGAGCATGTTGTGGCCGAAGGGACGGCCGTCGAAGCGGGGCATGGTCTCGCGGTTGAGATCGCTGTCCCAGATGATGCGGGCGAAGGACACGTCCTTTTCCTCGCCGAAATCGTATTCGATGCACTCGCCGAGGGCCACGTGCACGCCGTTATCGTTTCCGCCGATGGGCCTGTCCAGACCGTTGCGCAGGTTTTCGGCAGCCGGATCGGCGCAGGTGAGCTTCGCAGAGGCAGTGAGCTCCGGCACGGCGCGGGTATTGAACGGGATGTAGCAGTCGTCCTCCATGAGGGCCTGCTTGAGCTCGGCGATGTGGTTTTCGTACACGCCGCGCGGGCTGGTTCCGTGCGCGATGGCGATGGCCGCCGCGGTGCCCATGGCCTGGCCCATGGTGGCGCAGGTGGCCATGACGCGGGTGGAGCTCAGCGCGGTATGGGTGGCGGAAATATTGCGGCCGGCAAAGAGCAGGTTGGGCACGTTCCTGGAATACAGGCAGCGGTACGGGATTCCGTAGGGAGACGGCGCCGGGGAATGCACATTGGGCATGCCGCCGTTATAGAAGCCGCGCGGGTCGTGGTCGTCCATGGTCCAGCCGCCGAAAGCGACGATGTCTTCAAAGCGGCCTTCGGCCTCGACGTCGCCCTGGCAGAGGATATGATCGCCCATATAGCGGCGGGATTCGCGCTTGCCGGGCAAAATGCCCATCCAGTCGAGCCTCCAGTTGGCGTTCTTTTCCTTGTTTTCCGGGTCGTTCTTGACAAAATCCCACATGCCGTAGGCGATCTTGAGCAGCTCGTCGCGCGTGGTTTCGCTGTCGGCGATGGAATCGCCAAAGCCGCCCAGCTCCATGTACCAGAAGTTTTCGTACATGGACTTCATGTTCGGAACGCGGCCGGGCAGGTCTTCCTTGGTGAACTTATGGGCCCACTTGGGCGGGATGAACTCGCTGGGCCTGTCTTCTTCGCGCGCCTGGATCATGCAGGACATGCCCATCGTCTTGGTATCTTCCACTTCCTGGCCCAGCGCTTCGCCGAATTCGGACTTCGCCTCGCGGCCCCAGCGGTATTCCGCTCCGCACAGGGGGGCCAGCACGCTGTCGCCCGAGCAATCGGCAAAGAGGGTGGCTTCCACGGTGTGGATCTGCTGCGTGGTCAGCTGCCAGCCGGTGACCGACTTGATGGCCTCGCCGTCCATTTCGCAGGAAGTGCAGGTGCAGTTGAGCAGAAGATCGATATTGGGCTCCATGCGGACGATCTCGTAGAGGATGCCGTCCCAGATGGAATAGTTCTTGTCCGGGTTGCGGTAATAGTTTTCCAGCATGATCTCTTCGAGGATGCCGGTTTCTAGGTTATTATCGCCATGCGCGCCGCAGACCCACATGCGCACTTCGCTGGAGGCGTTGCCGCCGAGCATGGGCCTTTCGTGCATCAGGGCGACCTTCGCGCCGTGGCGCGCGGCGGCAACAGCGGCGCACATGCCGGAAAGGCCGCCGCCGACGATACACAGATCAACTTTATGGGTAAAGGTTTTGAACGCAGGATTCAGCATACTTTTGCACCTCCGTATTTTTCCGTATCTATTGTACCGCGTTCTGCGGCCGATTCCAATACGAGAACACGCAATATTTCTGCAAAAATCGGGAATCGGCTTGCGGGAAGCGGGCAGGTATGGTAGCATGCAGGTATACATTCGCAATAACAGGAGGGTGAACAGCACTATGAAAATCTTTGCGCGCAGGCTCCTTTCCGGCGGAAAATTTCTGGATGACCGCATCGTAACGATCACTGAGAATAAGATCGCGGCGATCGGGCAGGGAACGGCTGCGCAGGCCGATCTGTGCGCCGAGATCCTCACCCCCGGCCTGATCGACAAGCACAACCACGGCGCGCTCGGCTTCGAGGCCAACCACCCCGATGAAACAGCATGCGCGGCGTGGCTCGGCCTTTTGGCGCGGCACGGCGTGACCAACGTACTGTATACTTCGTCCACCTGCTCTCAGGAAGCCGGCGCGCAGGCGCTCGCCTTCTGCAAACAGATGATGCGCAGGCAGGCGCAGGGAGATTTGCCCGGCGCGCGCATCGAGGGCGTGCATATGGAAGGGCCGTTCATCAACCCCGTGCGCTCCGGCGCGATGGATCCCGACAAGATACAGGCCCCCTCCATGCAGGCGTTCCTTGCCAACACCGGCGGCTGCGAAGACATCGTTCGCGCGATCACGATCGCTCCGGAAATGCCCGGCGCGGCGGAGCTTGCCCGCGAACTGACGCAGATGGGCATCCGCTGCCAGGCGGGCCATACCGACGCCACCGCCGGGCAGGCGGAAAAGGCGTTCCGCGAGGACGGCTTTTCCGGCGTGACCCATTTCTACAACGCCGCGCGCCCGCTCGTGCAGCGCGACCCGGGCGTTCTGGCCGTCGCCATGCTGGAAGAGGGAGTGTGCTGCGAGGCGATCTGCGATTTTGTGCACGTAGCGCCGCAAATGCTGCAGCTGCTGATCAGGGCAAAGGGCTTTGGGGGCGTGTGCATGATCTCGGACAGCGTATCCACCGCAGGCCTGCCCGACGGGCAGTACGGCGGCGTGACCGTGAAGGCCGGGCGCAACCTGACCCCTTCCGGCGGCATCGCAGGCGCGTACGACCAGATGGACCTTGGCGTGCGCAACCTGATCGGCCTTGGCTACGCGCCCGAACATGTATTCCAAATGGCCAGCGCAAACCCCGCCGCCTATCTCGGGATCGAACGCCTCGGCGATATCCGGCCCGGCATGCGCGCGTGCATGGCCGCATGGACGGAGGAATACGAATGCGCATGGAGCATGACCGACGGGCAGCTCTATGGCGCGCAATGACCACAGCGGAAGGTGAACGATATGTTTTTTGCAGGGATCGATATCGGCGGGACTGCCGTGAAGCTGGGCGTCCTGTGCGATGAAAAGGGTGAACTGGTATATACGACGCGCAAAGAGACGGGCCGTCTCTACCCCGAGGATATGGCTGCGGCCATCGCGGAATTGTATTTTGAGGCCGAAGAGGCGATACAGAAACAGTACGGCTGCCCCATTTCCGGCGTAGGCGCGGTGTGCGCCGGGCATGTGCACCCGGAGAGCGGACTGGTCACGGCGGGCAATCTGCAATGGCTCAAGGTGCCCTTCGGCGCATTGCTGCGCGAAAAGCTGGGCGTTCCTGTGGCGCTGGACAATGACGTGCAGGGCGCGCTCTACGGCGAGTGGAAATACGGCATCTGCCGCGGCGTGCAGAACGTCGTTTACGTCACCCTCGGCACCGGCATCGGCGGCGCGTTCCTCATCAACGGCGCGACATACAGGGGCGAGAACAACGAGGGCGCGGAAATCGGCCATCTGGTCACCCATGCCGACGGTGAAAAATGCTCCTGCGGCGGCAGGGGCTGCTGGGAAGTATACGCATCCGCCGTGGCGCTTTCCCGCTATGCGGGCGGCGCGCAGCCCAAGGAGATCTTTACCAAAGCGGCCGCAGGCGACGAGCAGATGCGCAGTGCGCTCAAACGCTATGTGCATGAGCTGAACATCGGCCTTTCCAGCCTGCACAGCATGCTCCGGCCGGACATGATCGTGCTCGGCGGCGGTCTGAGCGAGGCGGGCAAGGCTCTGCTCGGCCCCGTTACGGAAGAACTGAACGAAAACAGCCCGTCCATCCCGCTGGGAAAGCCGGCCAACGTGCAGCTGGCGAGCCTTGGCAACCAGGCGGGCATGCTGGGCGCGGCGCTGATCGCGATGGACCGCTCCGGCGCGCGCTGATGCGGAAATTTTGCGGCTTGTCGCGCATGGAAAAGGCTGTTTATGCGCGCACCGCCGCTTTTCAGGCTTTGCGCGCCGCGCAGGATCGCTGCAGGCCCGGAACCCACAGGAAGCCGGAGCATATCCTGTCGGCCTCGCGCCACAGAAGCGGCTGTCGGTGGATGAGATGAACGTTTGAAAGGTGGTTTTTCCATGAAAATGCATATTTTGCCCGACGCGAAGGCCATGGGTGCGGCTGCGGCCAAAGAGATCGCAAACATCCTGCGCGAGACCATCGCGCGCGAGGGTGAGGCCCGCATCGTGGTCTCCACGGGCGAGAGCCAGTTCACCATGTTTGAAGCCCTCGTGCAGGAGGAGCTGGACTGGAAGAAAGTCGTCATGTTCCATCTGGACGAATACGTGGGCATTTCCGATACGCACCCGGCCTCCTTCCGCAAATACCTGAAGGAGCGCTTTATCGAAAAGGCCGGCATCGAGCAGTATCACTTTGTGGACGCGGATCCGGCCTGCATCCCGGCGCTGACCGCGCTTTTGCGCGAAAAGCCGATCCATCTGGGGCTGATCGGCATCGGCCGCAACGGCCACATCGCCTTTAACGATCCGCCGGCCGATTTTGAGACCGACGCGGCCTATATCGTGGTCACTCTGGACAGGGCTTGCCGTATGCAGCAGGTAGCCGAGGGCTGGTATCCGGACATTGATTCTGTGCCCGCGCAGGCGATCAGCATGAGCTGCGGGCAGATCATGGCGTGCGAAAAGATCATCTCCGTGGTGCCCTACGCCGAAAAGGCCGACGCCGTGGCCGCGACGCTGGTAAGCCCGGTCACAAACGCCGTGCCCGCAACGCTGCTGAAAACGCATGCGGATTTCACCCTCTATTGCGATGCGGATTCCGCCGCGAAGGCCGATCTAAAGCACATTGCCATGCCCGAGGGGCTTGCGTGCGAGATCTACCGCTGAGCATCATTTCATACAGCCGAAACCGGGCCCTGTCCATGCGGACGGGGCCCGGTCTTAATTCAGAAAAGCATATCGGTTATAGACAGAAGACCGTTCAGATCGGCGACAATATGATCAGGCCGCGCGCCGCCCGGATCGGCATGTTTCCGGTTCACCCAGCAGGCCCTCATGCCCACGCTTTGCGGGCCGAGCACATCGTCCATGAGCGAATCGCCCACAAACAGCGCTTCCTCCGGCTGCAGCCGCAATTCGGAAAGGATCTTTTCGTAAAACACAGGCGCGGGCTTGTAGGCGCGCAGCGATTCAGACGTAAAGACCCGGTGCACGCACAGGCCGTTTCGCTCCATATCCTGCAAAAGCGGCGCGGTATCGGTCGTAGAGCCTATACAAACCGCCGTCTGTCCGCACAGCGCGTCCAGCACGGCCTTCGTTTCGGGAAAAGCAGCGCGCCGCCCGAGCGTATCGAGCATGATGCCAACGTCCCCGTCCGCATCGCCTTCTATCCCGTATTCGGCAAACAGCGCGCGCAGATCGAGCCGGAAGATCTCCTCCTCCGTTATAAACCCAGGCGCGTCCATATGCGCGCGGTGCAGCTGCTTCCAGCGCGCGTAAAACGCCTTCGCTTCGATATCTTCCCGCCTGTTTTTGTGTAATATGGCGCGCGCCGCGTCCACCGATCCCGTTCCCGTCGAGATCAGCGTTCCGTATGCATCAAATATGATGGCCTTGAGCATGTTTTTCTCCCTCCCTGCAACAATTATACATAAAAAACCGACCTGTGCATACTGTTAATCGATCAAGTCAAGGGCAAGCTGTTTTTTCAGATAGTTTTGGCAGTAGAAATAGTCAGCGGTATAGCCGGCCTTGGGGAAAAGAAAGGCGCCCTCGCGCTTCCCGCAAAAAAAAGTATCGGTTCCGGTGTTTCATGCAGGGGGAAGCAGGGTATATAAATAATATAAGAAAACAACAGCCTGCCGGCTGATCCAAGGAGGATACATATGGAGAATTATGTGATCTGCAACTGCATGAATGTGACCTATGCCGATGTTGAGAAGGCGCTGTATGACAGCGATACCCTTGAGGATGTACAGAGGGCTTTTGACCGCGTGCAGCTGGCAACGCACTGCTCCACGGGCTGCGGTGGATGCCACGACCAAATCATGGACGTGATCTCCCAGATCATGTACCAGCAGACCTGATTTCAAAAACCACGGCGGCTCCGAGAGATCGGAGCCGTTTTTTAATGCCTGCGGGCGCGCTTGGGTATTGCAAAACGGGCAGATTTATGTGATACTTTGGGCATAGAAATGCACCGAAAGGGGTTTTGATCCATGCGGTTCCGCCAGGTCCATCTGGATTTTCATACCAGCGAGCACATTCCGGGCATCGGAGAGCAGTTCGATAAAAAGCAGTTTCAGCAGGCGCTGATCGCCGGGCATGTGGACAGCATCACCGTCTTTTCGAAATGCCACCACGGCTGGGCGTACCACCCCAGCAAGGCCAACAGGATGCACCCGAACCTGAAGTTCGATCTGCTCGGCGCGCAGCTGGAGGCCTGCAGGGAGCTCGGCGTGCGCGCGCCGGTGTATATCAGCGCGGGGCTCGATGAAAAAGAAGTGCTTTTGCACCCGGAATGGCTGCGGGTCGATTTCGGCGCGGATATGAAAAACTACATGTCCCGCGTGGGCTGGCACCCAATGTGTTATAACACGCCCTATCTGGACGTCCTCGCCGCGCAGGTGGAGGAAGTCATGGAACGGTATGACCCCTGCGGCATTTTCCTGGATATCTCCGCCGTGCGCAAATGCGTGTGCCCGGCCTGCTGCCGCAGCATGCTGGAAAAGGGGCTCGACCCGGACAACGAGGCCGACGTTCTCAAGCACGGCGAGGAAGTGTACGCCAACTACTGCCTGCGCATGGAGCAGGCGGTGCGCAAGTATTCCGCCACGGCCACCATCTTCCATAACGCCGGGCACATCACCCACGGCCGGCGCGATATCGCGGGCTACGATACCCATCTGGAACTCGAAAGCCTGCCCACCGGCGGCTGGGGCTACGACCACTTCCCCATGTCCTCCGCCTATGCGCGTACGCTGGGCCAGGAATTTTTGGGTATGACGGGCAAATTCCACACCTCCTGGGGCGAATTCGGCGGCTTCAAGCACCCGAACGCGCTCATTTATGAGACCGGACTCTCTCTGGCCTGCGGCGCGCACTGCTCCATCGGCGATCAACTGCACCCGGGCGGAGAGATGAACATGTCCACCTACAGGCTCATCGGCGCGGCCTACGAGCAGGTGGAGAAGAAGGAGCCCTGGTGCGAAGGCGCAAAGAACATCGCCGATATCGCCGTGCTCAGCTGCGAGGCCGTGCTCGGCACGGGCAGAAACGGCTTTGGCACCGAGAGCAACACCGGCGCGAACCGCATTCTGCTCGAGGGCAAGCATCTGTTCGATTTCATCGACGAGGAGACCCCGTTCGAAAACTACAAGCTCGTCATCCTGCCGGATCAGATCCTTCTGTGCGACAAGCTGACCGCGCGCCTGAACGCATACATGGCCAAGGGAGGCAAGGTGCTGCTCACGGGCTGGTCGGGCCTGGATATGGATATGCAGCGCTTCACACTGGATATCGGCGCGCAGTACGCCGGCGCGAGCGAATTCCAGCCCGATTATATGATCCCGCAGTTTGCATGCACCAACGGCCAGACGGCCTACATCATGTACGCGCGCGGGCAGAAGCTGGAAAATGTCACCGGCGAAGTGTTCGCCTGCCGTCAGGCGCCGTATTTCAACCGCGCGCCGTTCCGATTCTGCTCCCACAAGCACACGCCCAACGACGTTTCCGCCGCGCTCGAGCCCGCCGCCGTGCGCAAGGGCAACGCGGCCTACATCGGCTGGACGGTGTTCGAAGATTACGCGCAGACGGGCGAGCTGATCTGCAAGGAGCTCGTACTGCACGCCATCGACATGCTCCTTGGCGACGAGCGCACCGTGCGCGCCGCGCTGCCGGACAGGGGCGTCGTTACCGTGACCGAGCAGGGCGAGCGCAAGATCGTGCACCTGCTCTTTGCCCATACCACCGTGCGCGGAAAGAATATCGAGGTCATCGAAGACGCCGTGCCACTGCACGATGTGGCCGTATCCCTCAAGGCGGAGAAACAGCCCGCCTCCCTCACCCTCGTTCCGCAGAACACGCCCGTCGATTTCCGTTTCGACGGCCGCAGCGTATCCTTCACCGTGCCGGAAGTCCTTCTGCATCAGATGGTGTGCATCGAATAACGCAAGCACACAGGCTGTTAGACGCATTTTTGCCAACCTGATCCCCCGCCGCTGCCATCCGGATTTCGCTTGAATTCTTTGGATTTCCGGGTGCAAATCTGCAAAATTGC
>JAFQGN010000111.1 GCA_017398245.1 Clostridia bacterium
AGACTGAACTGGTTTGAAGAAGCGCGCTACGGCCTGTTTATCCATTGGGGGCTGTATGCCGAACTTGGCGGCTTCTGGAACGGAGAATATTATACAGGCGGAACGGAATGGATCATGCGCCGCGCGCAGATCCCCTTTGCAGAATACAAAAAGCTGGCCGATACGTTCAATCCGGTCGATTTTGATGCCGAGGATTGGGCGCAGAAGGCGGAAGACTTCGGCTGCAAGTACCTCTGCATCACAGCCAAGCATCACGATGGCTTTGCCCTGTTCGATTCCGCTGCGTCGGATTATAATATTATGCATACCCCCTTCGGAAGGGATATCGTGAAGGAGCTTTCCGATGCATGCCGCCAGCATGGCATCACATTCTGCGTCTATTATTCACAGATGCAGGACTGGGCAGACCCGGACGGCGACGGGAACAATTGGGATTACGACCCGGCCAAGAAAGATTTTGAAAAGTATTTCAACAATAAAGTTAAGCCGCAGGTCAAAGAACTTCTGACAAACTACGGCGAGATCGGCATGATCTGGTTTGATACTCCCTATGACATGCCAAAGCCTCTGTGCGAAGAACTCCGGCGCTTCGTGCATGAACTCCAGCCAAACTGTGTCATCAACGGCCGCATCGGCTATGGCCTTGGCGATTACAGGCAAATGGGCGATAACGAGATCCCTGTTCTGGCCTATCACGGCGCATGGGAAACGCCTATGACTCTGAACAACACATGGGGCTATTCCAAGATCGACGAAAACTGGAAATCGCCCAAAACAGTCGTAAAAATGCTCATCGACGTCGCAAGTAAGGGCGGCAACCTGCTCATCAATGTCGGGCCCGATGCACTTGGCCATATCCCGCAGGGAAGCGTAGACGTGCTCAGCCGCGTCGGCAGCTGGCTCAGGAAGAACGGGGAGAGCATTTACGGAACCAGGCCCTGCGCAGATTCTCCCTATCAGCTCCGCTGGGGCGGACTGACCGGCCGCGGCGCAACCGTGTATCTGCACGTGCTGAACGCCCGAGAGCATTCCGGCCGCATCAAAATCTGCAACATCGAAACCAAGGCGAAGAGAGCCTACCTTCTTTCCACTGGCGAAGAACTGCCTGTCACGCAGTCCTACGAACTTGCGCGCGATGAATACCGCTTCATCGTGAATTATCCGGAGGACAAGCTCGACGAGCTGGATACGGTGATCGTGGCGGAATTTGAAGAATCGCCCGTGTTCCACAGCCTGTATATGACATTCGATCAGGATCGCAGCGGGCTTGAAATCGGGATCGACTGAGCTCGTCCCGCTGAAATTTCCACACACAGGGCGGAGGTATGATATATGGAAGGCGTATGGAAGATCATCTTAGGTGCCGCGAAAGAAGAGGGGCTTCTTTCCCTCGGCGGCGGGCAGGCGGATGAAGCGCTGCTGCAAGGCGGCGAATGCCCGCTTGCAGCGGCTCGCATAGAGTGCGAACAGGTGCGCGAACGCTTTGTTTTGCGCATCCCTCTCGATCCTGAGGAACGGCTGTACGGTCTCGGCCTGAATTTTCATAAAATGACGCTCAATTATGGCGTGCGCCATCTGCGCGCCGATCATTACGGCGGCAAGGACAACGGCCGCACGCATGCGCCCGTCCCCTTTTATGTATCCGATGCAGGCTACGGCGTGTTTGTGGATACGGCAGAGAACATCTCCTTCTATATGGGCGGCGCGGTTCGGGTCGATGCAGAAAACCCTCCGCCGGAGCTCAACCGCGGCCGGGATGAGAATTGGCGCTCCAACCAGGACGCCTGCTTTGTGGAAGCCTCGTTCGTGGGAGAGGGTGCAGACGTCTACCTGTTTGCCGGCGATACGATGCGCAAGGTAGTCTCTCTGTTTAATCGGCTCTGCGGCGGCGGCTGCCTGCCCCCGAAGTGGGGTCTGGGTTTTTGGCATCGCATGCACATCCGGCACGATGCGCATGCAGTCGAAAAGGAGCTTGACGAGTTCAAAGTCCACGGTCTGCATGTGGACGTGGTCGGTCTGGAGCCGGGCTGGCAGTCGAATTCTTACCCGTGCACTTTGGTATGGGATCGCGAACGGTTTTCCGATCCCGCCGCGTTCGTTCAGCATCTGCGGAAAGCGGGAACGCGCGTGAATCTTTGGGAAAACATGTTCATTTCCCGCAAATCAAGCGTCTATCCCGATATCCTTCCGCACTCAGGCAGCCATCAGGTATGGGGCGGCGCGGTGCCGGATATCACTTTGCCTGCCGCGCGGGAGATCCTCCTGCAGCATCATGAAAATCAGAGGGCAGGGGTGAGCGGCTACAAAGTGGACGAATGCGACGGATACGATCATTGGCTCTGGCCCGATCACGCCCGTTTCCCGTCCGGCCATTCCGCCACATCCATCCGCAATGTATACGGCGTGCGTCTGCAGCGCATGATGAACGAGCTGTTCACACAGCACGGAGAACGCACTTATGGTCTGGTTCGTGCGACGAACGCAGGCGCGGCTTCGCTCCCGTTCTGCGTCTATAACGATTGCTACGATTTCGACCAGTTCCTGACCGGTCTGGCCACTGCGGGCTTCTCCGGCGTTCTCTGGGTGCCCGAGGTGCGCGATTCCGCCAGCCCCGAGGAATGGGTGCGCAGGTTCCAGCTCTCCGCGCTTTCGCCCATGCTGATGCTCAACGCTTGGGCCAGCGGGGCCAAACCGTGGAAATTCCCGGAGGTGGAGCACATCATTGCAGATACCATCCGCTTCCGCCGTGCGCTTCTTCCGTATCTGTATCATGCGTTCTATACCTATCATAAAGAAGGCGTCCCGCCGTTCAGGCCCCTTGTGATGGACTACGCATCCCTGCGGGGCGGAGAGAAGGCAGGCTCCGGCAAGCTGGATGACACAAAGAACCCCTATGAAGAAAAGGATATCGCAGAGACGACCGATCAGTTCCTGATCGGCGAATCGCTCATGGCTGCGCCGATGCTGCCGGGGCAGCAGGAGCGCGATGTCGTCCTGCCGCCCGGTACATGGTACGATTTCCATACCGGAGAAGCGGTAAACGACCCCGTGCTGCGCTATGCTTGCCCGCTGGATAGGATCCCTCTGTTCGTGCGCGAAGGCGGCATGATCCCGCTTCTGCAGCCGGACGGCTCTCTGCTGGTCCGCTGTTTTGGCGAGCGCGGCGAATGTACGCTTTATGACGATGACGGCGAAACCCTAAACTACGCTAAGGGGCAGTATGCGCTGCTGCACATGTCCTTTATCCGCAACGAGCGCGGAGTAGAAGGAACATACACCGCAGAAAACATGGGCTGGCAAAGCTCCTATGCAAAGGTGATATTTGCCTGAATTGCGCTTCTTTCACGCATACCACGCCTGCTCTTTCCGGCGAAAACGGACATACCGAACGAATCGAACAGTCAAAAGCCATGCTAAACAAAATAAACACCCAACGGCTTAGCCGATGGGTGTTTATTCCGTTATAAAAAATGAATCGCATGTACGATTCAGCCTGGGCCATGACCGAAGGATGTCTTATCAACCCGTTTTGTCAGCTCGAAAAACCTCCCCAACATGACTGCGGCTGCCTTGAATCCACGGGCAATCTGCGTTTTTTCGGCGTTGACATCCTATTCAGGTATGTTAAAATAAAGAAAATCAAGGCGAAGCACCCGAACAGAAGGAGGCAGAGCATGTCTATCACGATCACAGTCATGACGATCCCCGGAGCGCCTCTCGAAGGCGTGAACCCGCTTCCGATCTTTCACCATAAAGGAGAGGTGGATATCGCAGCCGCGCCGGAATTTCCGGCTGAATTGCGCGTGGATCTGGGCAACCGTTCGCCTGTCCTGCCCTATAAAATGCAGGACCGCTATTCCCGCAGGCGAATCCCTCTGAAGAAAAAGACGATCGTTCTGGAAAACGAATATCTGAAGGCCTCCTTCTGGCCCGAGGACGGGGGAAGGCTCTATTCGCTGTATGATAAAGGGAATAAAGCGGAGCTGCTCATGAGCAATCCCGTTTATCAGCCCGGCAACCTTGCCATCCGCAATGCGTGGCTGTCTGGCGGCATCGAGTGGAACTTCGGCACCCTCGGCCATCATGCGCGCACCTGCGATCATCTCTTTGCTGCGATCGTGAAAGACCCGCAGGGTGAGGAATTCCTGCGCATGTATGAATTTGACCGCACGAAAAACGCGATTATCAGATGGATTTCCATCTGCCGGCCGCGTCGCCCGTTCTCTATTGCCATGTCAAGCTTTTCAATCCCTTCCCGGAAGATACAACGACCTATTGGTGGACCAATATCGCCATTCCTGAGGACGGCGGCACGCGCGTCCTTTCCTCCACGGAGATGGCCATGGTCCTTGGCGATCCGGCCGGCGTGACGTACGAAAAAGTGCCGGATATTTCCCTGTTCCCGGGCAAGGATCTTTCCTATCCGCATAACGCTACCCGTGGCTTTGATTATTTCTTTCAGGCTCCGGAAGGAACAAAGACCGCATGGGAAGCCGGGGCTTATTCCGATGGACTCGTCTTCTATGATCGCTCCACCGCGCTGCTTCTGTACCACAAAATGTTTTGCTGGGGCAACCACGCCGCCGGCAAGCACTGGCAGGAGTTCCTCTCCAAGCCCGGAGCAGGGTATTATATTGAAATTCAAGGCGGCATCGCGCGCTCTCAGGTGCATGATAAGCTCTTCCCGGCCCACGGCACGATCGAGTGGACGCAATGCTTTGGCGGTATGAAGCTTGAGCGCGAGCCCCTGCACCAGCCCTCGTTCCCCGGCGCAAACGCCTATCTTGGCGGCTATATCGATGCCGTCGTCTCCGAAGCTGACCTTCTGCATAAAAACGAGATCTTTGCCGAATATGCAAACATCCCGGTCTCGCAGTGCGATATCGTGCACAACGGCAGCGGCTGGGGCGCGCTGGAGCAGATGCGCATCGAACGCACAGGGGAGACGACTTTCCCGCAAAGCGTGTGCTTCCCGCGCTCGACCATCGGCGCAGAGCAGTATCCGTGGTATGCCCTGCTGACTGAAAGCAGGCTCCCGGAGGAAGCGCCCGAGGAGATTCCCGCCTCTTGGATGGTTTCCGAAAAATGGATGCGCCTGCTGGAGGAGAGCCTGAAAACATACGGCGAGACATGGAACGGCCTTCTGCATTACGGCGTGATGCTCGGCGAAATGATGGAGCGCAGGCAGACAGCCTTTGTTGCCTCCCGCTGGGGCCGGTATCCGGAATATCGCGCTCTTGCCCGCAAGGCTTTCGAGCGCTCGGTCGAGCTCTGTCCTTCTGTGTGGGCTCTGCGCTGCCTGGCCTGTCTTGCCGATGAAGAGGGCGACGATGCGCAAACCGAAGACTGTTACGATCGCGTCTTTGCTCTTGAGGCTGCGACAGTCGATTTTGCCTTTGCCGCAGAATATATGAAATGGCTCAACAGCAAA
>JAFQGN010000112.1 GCA_017398245.1 Clostridia bacterium
GGAAATTTCCGCAGTAGCCGGCATCGGAAACGAAGAGCGTGCCGGGGGAGAGGAACACGTTTTCCAGCTGCGCATGGCAGGGGAAGGTGGGCGTTCCGCCGAGGATGATGATCCCGCAGTCGTAGCCCAGTCCGTTCAGATGCTCGCGCATCTTCAGCGAAGATTCTGCGCCGCCATGGGCGTGTTCCTTGCGCTCGTTCAGGTCATAGTCGTGGATGTGGCCGTCGTAGCAGTGCAGGCCGCGAATGCGAACGCCCGGCATCTGCTCAGCCGCCCTGTAAAATTCTTCCGCCTTCTCCAAAGGCATGCCGGTCCTGTCCATGCCGATGTTGATATCCAGCAGCACGTTTGCGCAAACGCCCTTTTGTTCTGCTTCGCGGGAAAGCTCGCGCAGGCAGCCGAGATCGTCCTCCAGCGCGTACAGCATGCACTGCGGGAACTCGCTCGCCAGCTGCAAAAACAGGCCGATGTTCGGCCCCACGAGCGGATACGCCCACAGGATGTGCTCCGCCCCGGCCCCTGCCGCCATGAGGATCTCGGACACCGTCGCGCATTTGAAGCGGCGGATGCCCATTTTGACCTGCATTTTGATCATTTCGCTCATCTTGTGCGTCTTCACATGCGGCCACATGCGTTCGGCCCCGCCTGCAATGCGGATCGCCTCTTCGGTGTTGCGCTCAATCTGGTCCTTGTAATAGATCAGCGCGGGGGAGGGCACTTTGCCCTCCTGCTCAAAATGATATTTCATTTTGTACCTCTTTTTCAGATCTCAAAGATGAATTCGATCTCGACCGTGATGCCGCCGGGCAGTTCGTTCGTGCCGATAGCGGAACGCGCGCCCACGCCGTTCTCTTCGCCGAAGATGTCCATCAGAAGTTTGGATGCGCCGTCCATCACCTTGGGCTGCATGTTGAAGCCCGGCGCGCTGGCCACAAAGCCGAGGATCTTCACCAGAGACTTGATCTTGTTCAGATCGCCCAGATAATCGTGCAGCGTGGCAAGGCAGTTCATCGTACAAAGACGTGCGGCGTCCTGGCCCTCCTCGATGGTTCGCTCGGCGCCCACATGGCCCACGATGGCCGGAACGCCCTTCACCGTCGCGCCCTGTCCGGAGACGTACAGCATATTGCCCACCTGCTTCACCGGCTTGTAAATGCCGCCGCGCGGGGGCAGTTCGGGCAGAGTGAGTCCAAGTTCTTGAAGACGGGCGTAAATATCCATAACGGTATTCCTCCTGTTTTTTGCTTTTTTGCATCTCCATTATAACACCGCCGGGGCCGGATACAAAGCCCCTGCGCGGAAGATTTCTTTGCTTTTGCGGCGCGCATGTGCGTAAAATGGTGTATAATGTTCTCGGCGATCCGACCAATGAAGGAGGATTCGAAAATGGGATACAGGGAAAAACTGAGCGCAAATAAAAACTGGAAGTTCTTCCGCGGCGCGGCCCCGATGCAGAGGGCCGAGGGGCGCGGCCTTTCGGTATGGGATATCGATTACGACGACAGCGCGTGGGAAAAGGCCACCCTTCCGCACACCGTGCGCGAGGAAGCGCTGTTCTGCTCCGGCGGGCGCAATTACCAGGGCGAATGCTGGTACCGCCGCCGCTTCACCGTGCCGGAAGAATACGCCGGGCGCGATCTTCTCTTCGAACTCGAAGCGGCCATGCACCGCGTGGATGCATGGCTCGACGGCAGGCCCCTCGGCGTGCGCATGGGCGGCTTTTTGCCCATGGCGTTTGATCTGACCGGCATCGAGCTTGGTAAAGAGCATCTTCTTGTCCTGAAGGTGGACAATTCCGACATGCCTGATATCCCGCCCGGAAAGGATCAGGGCGCGCTGGATTTCTGCTATTTCGGCGGAATTTATCGCGATGCATGGCTGCATGTGATGCATCCGGTGCATTTCACCTCCGCCGTGCATGCGGGAAGGCCCGCTTCCGGCGGTCTGTTCGTGCATTACCGCAATGTATCTGCGCAGTCCGCCCTTGTGGATGTGGACGCGCATTTTGAAAACTGCTCCACCGAAAAGAAGGACGTGCGCGTACAGGTCCTGCTCGACGGCGAACTGGTGTACACCGGCAGCGAGATCAGCCTGCTGCCCGGCGACGAGCACGTGGAAAAGGCGCATTTCAAGGTGGACGAGCCGCGCCTGTGGCATCCGCACCATCCGAACCTGTACAGCCTGACCGCGCGCCTGATCAGCGGCGAAGAAACGCTCGATGAAACGACCGAGCGCATCGGCATCCGCGAGATCGAATTCCGCCCCGAGGGCTTCTTTATCAATGGCGAAAAGCTGTTCCTCAACGGCGCGAACCGCCATCAGGAATACCCCTATGCCGGATTCGCCATCACCGATGCCGCCCAGAAGCGAGACGTACGCCTTCTGCGCGATGCGGGCATCATTTCCATCCGCACCGGCCATTATCCGCAGGATAAGGCCTTTATGGACGCCTGCGACGAAATGGGCCTGCTGTGCGTCATTCCCACCCCCGGCTGGCAGATCCACCCGTCCTCCGTGCTGTTCGATGAGCTCTCCTACGAAAACACGCGCCGCCTCATCCGCATGAACCGCAACCATCCCTCCGCCTGCCTGTGGGAGCCCATCCTGAACGAGACGGACTATCCGGAATATTTCGCGAAAAAGCAGCTGGAGATCGTCGCCGAGGAAATGGGGCAGGACGCCCCCTGGTGCGGCTGCGACAGCCACTATGCCTACGCCGAGCACTATCAGGTGCATTACGGCCACCGGCCCACGCCCGGCAAGCCCGCCTATGTGCGCGAATATGGCGATAACTGGACAGAGCAGTTCGGCCCGATGACCACTCTGCGCCGCGTGCGCAGGGGCGAGCACGTCAGCTTCTATATGGGCGGCGAGAAGGCGCTCATCCGTTCCGCGCAGGAGCATTTCGAGCACTACGCCACCCTCCGTCTGGATGAAAACCTCTCCGGTGCGGCCATGTGGGCCGGTATCGACCACAACCGCGGCTATGACGAAAGCGAGGGAGCGGTCGGCATGCTCGATCTGCAGCGCCTGCCCAAATTCCAGTACCAGCTCTACGATGCGCAGCAGGATATCGCCCTCGTCGGCGGAAAATGCTTCATCGCCAACGATTGGACGGCCGATTCCCCGCGCGATGTGCACGTCTATACCAACGCCTCCGCCGCGCGCCTTCTGCTCAATGGAAAGGAGATCGGCACGCTCACCGCGAAGGAAGGCTGGGCCAACGCCCATGTCTATTCCGAGCGGCTCGTCGGCGCGGAACTGCCCGACACCGTGCATCCGCCGATCGTGTTCAAGAATGTGCCGTGGGAGGCGGGCGTTCTGCGCGCCGAAGCCATCGAAAACGGCCAGACCGTCGCCGCGTTCGAAGTTCGCACGCCCGAGCAGGCCGAAAAGCTCGTCCTGCAGCCGATGTGGGCCGGCGAAAACGGCTGGACGGCAGACGGCTCCGACCTGCTGCTCGTCCATGCGTTTATTGTCGATAAGAACGGCACCGTCGTGAAGAAGGCCGAGCCCATGGTGCGCTTTGTGGTCGAAGGCAGTGCCGAGATCGTCGGCGACGGCATTGCGCGCGTGCAGGCGAACCCCATGCAGGCGGAAGCCGGCGCGGCGAGCGTGCTCCTGCGCGCCGGATATACC
>JAFQGN010000113.1 GCA_017398245.1 Clostridia bacterium
AGAGGATAGATATTTCCCTTGCCCAAGATTCCGTTCAGTTTCCGAAGCATGTGTATCTGTCCTTTCCCCAAGTGCATGTAAGCTTCCTGTAAACACAGTATATTGTCCGCCGCCGAAGGCTGTCAAGCCGTTTTGCAAAACAGCACAAATCCGGACCCATCCTACAAAACATTGGACAACATACGAGCATACAGTCAAAAAGCCGGACGGCCTGTTAATCGTTTATCGGGGCAGATACACCTTCGCGCTCTGGCCAAGCATCAGCTCTTTTGCGCCGGAAACGGTGATATGCACGGTGTAATACGCCGCGTTCTGAATGGTGTTGCCCAGCGCCGAGATCTCCGTGACCGTGCCGGTCAGGATGCTCGTCTCATCGGTATCGAGCGTCACGGGCAGCTCGTCGCCCACCTTGATGTTTTTGAGATAAACCTCGTCCACCTCGGCGACGATCTCCTTGCGGCCCTGCACAAACAGCCGTGCCAGCGCCTGTCCCTTCCACACCTGCTGGCCCGGGCCTACGTGCACTGCGGCGATCACGCCGTCCTCCGGCGCGCTCACGATGGGGCTCGCGCCCACGTCCGCATCCGCGCCCATCAGCGTGAACAGCACATCGCCCGGCTGCACGCTCTGGCCGGCTTCCACGCACATTTCAGCGATCACGCCGCTGCCCGCCGCAGAGAGGGGATCGCGCCGCACGACGGAGCCCTTGCCCACATTCTCCTTGTTGGAATAATCGTCGTCGCGATACAGAGTGAGGGTTTCTCCGGCCTCAAATTCGCCGGTCAGAATATCCACCACATAATTTGCGCCGCTGACCGAGATCACGCGGCCCGCGCCCTCGTCCTTGCCGCCGCGGGAGGATTTGAAATACAGCACCTCGCCCACGTGGATCGTCTTGTTCTCCTCCTCGCTGTACGCCTGCGCGGTGGAGGCCAGAATGCGCTGGCTCTGCTCCGGTTCCATGGAAACGATCGCGCCATAGCGCGCAATGGCCGCATCCGCGCTCTCGCCCGCATCGGCGAAGACCCAAGTCACCGTGGCCTCTTCCGCAGCGGTCACTTTGGCCGTGAGCATGGAAAACAGCGCGTTTCCGCCCATCACAACATCGCCCGCGCTTGCGTCAAACGGCTCCAGAACGCCCGAACACGGCGCGGTCAGATCGATATACTCCGCCGCCGTCACGCCGCCGTTGGCCACCGCGCGGCCGGTCAAGTCACTTTCCGTATAGGCAAAGGCCGTGCACGCGCTCAGCAGCAGCGCTGCGCACAGGATGATCGCTCCCCATTTTTTCATTGTATTGCCCTCCTCAATCTGTTTCTGTCATTCCACGCTCTTGAGCGCCTCAACCATATCGATCGAGGGCACCTTGCGCGTGAGCAGCCATTCGATAAACCGGCTGAACACGAAGGTGATCGCACAAGCGCCGAGGATCGACGGCGCTGTGATATCCGAAACGAAGATCATCGAATCGTGCTGCACCATGCCCAAAATAATATCCACCAGCAGGATACCCGGCCAGATGCCCAGAAGGACCGCGATGATGGCCGTGATATCGTTCTCGCGCATCATCAGCGCCTTGATCTCCTTCTGGTGGTAGCCCAGCACCTTCAGCGTCGCATAATCGCGCACGCGCTCGGTAAAGTTCATCAGGCCCATGTTGTAGCAAATCACAAACGCGAGCCCCAGCGCCACAGCCGTCAGCAGTGTGAATATCGCTTTGGTCGAATCCATGAACCGGTTTGTCTGCGCGTTCTGCTGCACGGGGTATTTCAGATCGGCCACTTCATCCATTTCGGAAAGCAGATGGCTGCAGCGCGCGTCCGGCCCCTTGATGAGCAGCGCGCTCACCGCGAAATCGCCCTTGCGGCAGTCCTCCCACGCTTCCTTGGACATGTACAGGCTCTGCCCGATGTTGATCTCCACGATCCGCTCCACCTTCAGGCGCATCACTTCGTCGTCGCCCGTGAGCATCATTTCGATCTCTTCGCCCTCAGTCACGTTCATCAGATCGGCCAGCTTTGTGCTCAAAAGCACGCCGCTGCGGGGCAGCTCCAGCACCGTGTGGCCTTCGCCCAGCTGTATGCTCTGCTGGTCTTCCGTCAGCACCGTCAGCTGCGCGGCGCGGATCGCGCTCTGGCTGCGCAAACTCACGCTGCGCTCCATCACGCCGTCTACTCTCTCAGCCGAAAGCCGCGCGCGGTAGCCGTCCAGCGTGCCGGCCTGCATCCTGTCCAAATCGGTGCGCACGTCGTAATCCAGCACGCCCAAATAATAATCCTCGATAAACGAGGGGATGGATTCCTGCAGGCCGAACGAGCAGATGATGAGCATATTGCAGCAGAGCATGCCCGCCATAGCCATAAAGGTGCGGCTCTTGTTGCGCATCAAATTGCGGACAACCATTTTTGCATTGAACCCCAGCCGGTTCCAGATCCTCGGGAAGCGCTCCAGAAGGATACGGCTGCCCGATTTCGGCGGCCTCGGCCTGAGCAGCTCCGCCGTGCATTCCTTCGCCGCCTGGTTGTACGAATGCATGCAGATATACAGGCTCAGGCCGATCGTGAGCAGCGTCGCCGCCCAGCTCAGAGGAGAGATCGGCGGATAGATCTTGCCCGGCACGCGAATATTCGTGCACACGATATCCCACAGCATGCCGGGGATGATCGCCACGCCCAGAAACAGCCCCGCCACCGAGCCGATGGCCGAGGGGATGAGCGCGTAGGAAAGATAATGCCGGCGGATCTGCCTGTCGGTATAGCCGAGCGACTTGAGCGTGCCGATCTGCAGCCGCTCCTTTTCGATCATGCGGCGCAGAGTCGAAACCACGATCATCGCCGCTACGGAATACGAAAGCAGCGGAAACACGAAGCTGAGCGAATGGAACAGCACCACAAAGCTGCGCGCCGAGGAGACCGCGCCGTGCGTCTTTTGCGAAATGACCGCGCTGCCCACCAGCATCTGTTCGATCTGCTCCTGCACTGCACTCGCATCCGCGCCCTCCTCCAGGCGCACCAGCAGCTCGTTCTGGGGCAAGTCGCTCACCGCGCCCCAGTTCATCAGCACGAAGCCGTAATGCTCCGGATCGGGCGAAACATCTTTAGACGTCACCACAAATTCCGGCGAAAGCGCGATGCCCTTTACAGTGAACACCTGCTCCCGCCCGTTGATCTCCAGCTTCAGCTCGTCGCCGAGGGCGATCCCCTGCGCGAGGGCGAACTGTTCTTCCACCAGCAGGCCGCGCCGGTCTCCCTCGCCAAGCGCGCTGCCCTCGCGGATAAAGGGCGTGTTCAGCGTCATTGCGCCGTCAAACGCGTTGACCGAAACGCTCACTCCGTCGCCTAACCCCGGACAATCAGCCTCGTACACCGCCTTGGGAACGACCTCTTCCACCCCGGCCAGCTGCTCCACCTGCGTGATATCCCGGTGGGAAAACGCGCTGCCCTTCACCCAGAGATCGGAAAGATTATGCTGCGCAAAATACGTTTCGAACGATTCGTTCATCACGCGCCAGTTCGTATCCAGCCCGCCGAACACCCATGTGGCCAGCGTACACAAAAACAGCAGCGCGATAAACTGCATACCGCTTTGGCGGATATCGCGCGCAAGCTTCCGGTTCAGCGCACGCAAGCCGCGCCCGGCCCGCTTTTTTCTTACCATGCGATGTCCTCCACTCTGGCCGGATGCTCGTTTAGCGTCACTTCGTGCACGCCGCCGTTGCGCATGCGGATGATCCTGTTGCCCAGCGGGGCGATGGACGCGTTGTGCGTGATGACGACCACCGTCGCCTCAAAGTCTCGGCAGAGCCTCGTCAGCAGTTCCAGCACCTGCGCGCCGGTCTTGCTGTCCAGCGCGCCGGTCGGCTCGTCGCACAGCAGCAGCGAAGGGTTCTTGCACAGCGCCCTTGCGATGGAAACGCGCTGCTGCTCGCCGCCGGAAAGCTGCGCCGGGAAATTATGCATCCTTTCGCCAAGGCCCACCTGCTGCAGCACCTGCTGGGGCGAGAGCGCCTTCGGGCAGATCTGCTGCGCCAGCTCCACGTTTTCCAGCGCGGTCAAGTTGGGCATCAGGTTATAAAACTGGAACACGAAGCCCACGTCCAGCCGCCGGTAATCGGTCAGCTCGTGCCCGCCCATCGCGGTCACTTCCTTACCGCCCACGGTGATTGTTCCGCTGGTGGCCTTATCCATGCCGCCCAGCAGGTTCAAAACCGTGGTCTTGCCAGCACCGCTGGGCCCCAGTACCACGCAGAATTCGCCCTTTTCAATTTCAAACGATACGTTGTTTGCCGCGTGCACCACCGTTTCGCCGGTGATATAATCCTTGCACACGTTTTCAAATCTGATATAGCTCATGCCGCCCTCCGGAGCCTGAATTTCCTGTGTTTTACAGCATACACCCTCGCCTTGACGCTTCCATGGAACAAAACGAACGTTTTTGTAAATTCGTTGCCGAATGCAACATCTCCTCCCCTTGAAACCCACACTTGTCCGCCCCTTTGCAGGCGTAGTATAATACAATAAAACCGTACATCACCCCGACAGGAGGTTTTCTCTATGGATACCCGCGCATGGTTCAAAAACAAGAACGGCATGATGGTGCACTGGGGCCTGTATTCTCTGCTGGGCGGCGAATACATGGGCAAGCGCAGCAAATCGTACGCCGAGTGGATCCAATCCTGTTTCGCCATCCCGAACGCGGAATACGGCAAGCTCGCCCGCGTGTTCAACCCGGTCTATTTCGATGCGGAAGAGTGGATCCGCCTGGCCAAGGAATGCGGCATGGAATATTTCGTCGTCACTTCCAAGCATCACGATGGCTTTGCCCTGTTCCGCTCCCGCGCCGACCGCTACAACATCGCCGATGCCACCCCCTACGGCCGCGATGCGCTCGTCGAAATGGCCGAAGCCTGCTATAAATACGGCCTGAAGTTCGGCGTGTACTATTCGCAGGATCTGGACTGGCACGAGGAGCACGGCGGCGGCTATCTCTCCAACCATATCGAATGCGCCGGCACCGCCTGGAACAACAATTGGGATTTCCCGGGCGTCGAGGGCAAGGATTACGATATCTGCTTCCGCAACAAGATCCTGCCGCAGGTGGAGGAGCTCATGACAAATTACGGCGAGCTCTGCCTCGTCTGGTTCGATGTGCCCATGACCCTTTCCGATGCGCATTCCCGCATCCTGTACGATACCGTGCGTCGCTATCAGCCCAATGCTCTGGTCAATTCCCGCCTGGGCAACGGCGTGTACGATTACGTATCCCTCGGCGATAACGAGATCCCCTCCGCCGCCCCCACCGGCGCGGAAGAGGGCGATTCCAATTCTATCGATGGGTTCAAAAAATCGCCCTTTGGCCTGTATGAGACCGCCGGCACCCTGAACGACAGCTGGGGCTACTGCGCGTGGGACCGCAACTGGAAATCTCCCGAGCAGCTGCTGGCCAATAAGCGCCGCCTGAATTCCTTCGGCGTGAATTATCTGCTCAACGTCGGCCCGGACGCCCTCGGCCGCTTCCCCGCCGATGCGCAGGCCATCCTGCACGCCTATGCCGATCTGCTGGCCAAGGAATGATCGCCGGTCCGCTCCGTACCCGAATCCGCCGTGCTAAAGGAGTGCGCATCGCATGAAAGTTCTACTCACCGTCCTCGAAAGCCGCTGCCGCAGCGGATACCATAAGGCGGGCGATACCTTCCTCGTCGAAGATCTCTGCCCGCCCCTGTGCCACGAGCTTTGGCACGCGGCCTACCCCTATGTCTTCGCGCTGCAAAACGGCGCCGCGCTCGATTCGGGCGAGACAAAGGCCCGCTCCTGCACCGTGAAATGCCCGGACGGTGCGCGCGTCGTTCTGCGCATCGAAACCGTATCCGAAGGGAGCGAGGGTGCATGAAAACAAACCCTGTCTGCTTAGTGATATACCCGGACAGCGTGCATGTGTTGCTGTGCTTTGAGACAATCTGCGAAGGGGTTGAAGGCGCATGAACCAAAGCCCACTCAGAAAATTTTGCGCTGCGCACCCGGCCGTGCTCTGCCATGCGCTCGTGTTCGGCTTTGCGCCGCTCGTTCATCGCGCGCTGATCGCCCTTGCAAGCCTGCTTTGGGCCGAACAGCCGCAGTACTTCGCCTCCGTCGAATCGGTCCTCCGCTATCTTCTCGCGCCTGTATGGCTGTATCTGCTCATCCGCTCAGTCAACAGTGCGCTCGCCCTGCCCTGCCGAGAAAGCACGCGCAAAACTCTGTTCATCTATCGCATCGTGCTCATCGTATTGCTCCTGAGCATGCTCAGCTTCCTCGCTATCACGCTCATGCAATCTCTGCTCGCGCCCCTTCTGCCCATCCGCTGATCACAAGGAGGTCTCCCCATGCAACTGACCAACCACACCGTCCATATCGGCCTGGAACGGCCGCTCAAGGTTCTGCACGTGTCCGATACCCACATCGCCTATGCCGACGAGCGCGACGACGAGCGTAAGCGCGCGCTGGCCGCCAGCCGCCAAATCTCCTTCGGCAACAAGGGCGACAGCGACCTGAACACCTTCCTCAGCCAGATCTCCTACGCCAACGAGCACTGCGATCTGCTCGTCCACACCGGCGATCTGTGCGATTTCGTCTCCCACCTCAATCTGGAAAAGGCGCGCGCGGCCCTCGATACCGCTCAGAACGCCTTCATGATCGCCGGAAACCACGAATTCAGCCAATATGTGGGCGAGGCGTGGGAAGACACGGCCTACAAGATGACCGGATATCAGCAGGTGCGCAAAGGGCTGGGGTTCGATCTGCTCTTCCGTTCGCAAATCGTCGGCGGCGTGAACTTTGTCGGCGTCGATAACGGCTACTACAACACCGAGCCGTGGCAGCTCGAACGCCTCAAGATGGAGGCCGCGAAGGGCCTGCCCATCGTGCTGTGCATGCACACGCCCATCTACGAGCCCGCGCTGTACGATTTTACCATGCAGCGGCTGGACAACCTCTGCTCTTATCTCATGGGCTGCCGCGAGGAGCTCCTGCTGCCCTATTCGGAGTACCGCGCCTATCAGCAGCGGCCCACGCCGGACACCATGCGCTTTGTCGATTATGTCCAGCACCAGCCGCTTATCAAGGTCGTGCTCGCCGGGCACCTGCACGTGCCCTTCGTCTCCACTCTGCCCGGCGGGGCTCTGCAGTTCGTCGCCGGCGCGGGCTAT
>JAFQGN010000114.1 GCA_017398245.1 Clostridia bacterium
ATATGGTACTTTTCTTCGACATCGGCTCCCCAGGAGTTGATGCCGCCCACGCCGCGCATGGCGCCGTAGACGCACAGCACGGTCCTGCGGGCCGGGGGCAGTTCTTCGATATGGGTGGCGTTTTCCAGCTCTTCCGCCGTATAGGGCAGACAGGAGAACATGAACGGTGCATCGGCCTTGGCGACTTTCAGGGTAAAGGGCTCGCACTTGAGGCAGGTGTTGTCCTGCGTGGTGGCGCGCTTGATTTCGACCCATTCGGTATCACAGTGCAGGCCGTTTTCCTGCGGAACGATATACTTCGCGACCGGCAGGCCTTCCACTTCGTATACGCCGGGCACGCCGCCCTTTTTGCGGTCGGGATAGGTCTCGCCGGAAAGGCCTTCGTAGGTGAAGCCAAGGGCCTTGGTGGGCATGACCATGCGCATGCCGAAGCACGGCAGCTGCGGGAGGCCCTGCGCGCCGTCAAACTTTGCGCTCACGCGGATCTTTTCGGGGGTCACGGTATAGGTGACGTGGGTCATGGCCGCCGGAACGGTCAGCGTTTCGTAATCGAAGGTGATGGAGATCTCCTCTGCCTGTTCATCGCCGGTCCAGCAGTTGTTTTCCGGGCCGCGAAGGGCGGTGATCTCGTGGCCATCCATGACGACCTTGCCGCCGACATGCTTCTGGAAGACATCGGCAGAGAGCCAGACGGAGCTGCGGGTATGGAAGCCGCAGCCGCGGTCGTTATCGGTCAGGGCGCGCCAATAGGTGGGCTTCATGGTGCGGTAGAGCCATTCTTTGCCGCCGACGACGAGGGATTCCATGCCGCCGGTAGCATAGTTAAAGATAACATGGAAGTTTTCTCCGGCCACGCCGAGAGTGACGTCGCCGAAGACGATCTTCAGCTTATTCATACTGCTTGCCATAGAAATATCTAACCTCCTGCATGGCGGGTTTTTCGGTGCGGTCGGCAAAGACGATGCCGTTGCCGGAGAATTCGTAATCGGCCGGGCGGTCGTCGAAATCGCCGCCGTAGCGCATGACTTCCTCGCCGGTCACATCATCGCGCACGAGGATGGCCTGATCCATATAATCCCAGATATAGCCGCCCTGATACATCTTGTATTTGAACAGGTCCATATAGGAATCGAACCCGCCGAGGGAATTGCCCATATCGTGCATGAATTCGCACAGGATGAAGGGCTTCTTGGGGTCGTTTTCGAGGTATTCGACGATATCCCACGGGGTGGTGTACATCTGGCTCTCCATATCGGAGATGCGGTCGGTATAGGGCCTGTCATTGAACACGCCTTCATAATGCACGAGGCGGGAAGGATCGGCCTTCTTGAAATATTCGTTGGCCTTGACCAGAACTTCGCCGGCGAAGGATTCGTTGCCCAGAGACCAGATGATGACGGAGGTATGGTTCTTGAAGGTTTCAAAATTGGAGATCATGCGGTCAAGCACGGCGCCTTCCCACGCGGGGCAGGAGCCCGGCACGTTGAAGGAGGGCTCGATGGCGCCGGCCTTCTGCCAGGTGCCGTGGGTCTCCAGATTGCTTTCGGCCATCATGTAGATGCCGTTTTCATCGCACTTGTGATACCAGCGGATGCGGTCCGGATAATGGCAGGTGCGCACGGAGTTGATATTATTGCGCTTGAAGCACTCGATATCCCAATCCTCATCGGCGTCGCAGACCACGCGGCCGCTCTTGGCGTTCCATTCGTGCCGGTTCACGCCCTTGATGATGAGGCGCTTGCCGTTATAGAGCATCACGCCGTCCTTGAGCTCGATGGTACGGAAGCCGAAGCGCCACGGTACGATCTCGCAAAGGGAGCCGTTTTCATCGGATACGCTCATTTCGATATCGTACAGAACAGGGCTGCCGTTTTCGTACAGCTCGACCGCCTCGGGCATATCGATGGCGAAGGAGAGGTCGTTGGCGGCATCGTATTCCTTTTCAGCGAGGGTTTTGCCGTCCTTGCGGATGGCGACGGCGACCTTGCCCTTGCCGGTCAGCTTCAGATCCATGCCCACAACGCCGGCCTTGGTTTCCAGATCGACCTGCGGATGGATGAACATATCCTGAATGTGATTCTTGGGAAGGCCGAACAGGTTCACAGAGCGGAAAATGCCGGAGAAGCGGAAGAAATCCTGATCCTCAAGCCAGGCGGCGGTGGAGCGCTTGTGCACTTCCACGCAAAGGACGTTGCCCTTTTCGCGGATGACGTCGGTCAGATCGAACTCGGAGGGGGTGAAGGTGTCTTCGCTGTAGCCGATGAACACGCCGTTGCAGAATACGTACATGGCCTGCTCGACGCCTTCAAAGCGCACGGTGACGCGCTTGCCGACGAGGCCGGGCTCCAGATCAAACTGCTTCACATAGGAGCCGACGGGGTTATATTCGGCATCGGAAAACTGGCCGGGCATATCTCCGGTGATGAAGGTGTTCGCCGGGCGGCGATAGAGATGGCCTTCCCACGGATACATGGTGTTGATATAGTGGATGCGGTCGTAGCCGGCAATCTCCATATGCATGGGCACGGTGATCTCGCCGAAGGAGGAATAATCGTAGCCCTCCTGCCAGAAATCGGCCGGGCGCTGCGCGGCGTTTTTGGACCATGCAAACTTCCACGCGCCGTCCAGATTCTGCATCAGCGCGCTCTTTCCGGCGGCGAGGTCTTCCTTGCCCGCATAGGGGGTGTGATCGGAGTGCGCCGGGATCCGGTTCACCTGAAATACCTGCGGATCATCCAGCCATCTGATATCCGGGTGCATAGTTGGCTCCTTTCAGGCCTGAAAGCGGCCGGTGAAAAATAAAAACGCATCGCCCCGAGGGGCGCATGTTTCCATATACGATAATAGCAGAAACACGGGCGAAACACAAGCCAAAGGCCGCCGTCGGGCAAAAAGAATGCTCACGGGGGGCGCTTTCTGCTTAGGACTCAGTCGTATGCGGCAGTTTCGTGCAAGAGAAAAGAGGCGCTCCCTCGACGGGGAACGCCTCTTCTGTGAAGCAGGTTACTTGGACACGATCTGCATGCGGAATTTCCAGCTCAGTTCCTTATCCTTGAGGTAGAGCTTGTACTTCTCCTGCGCCTCGGGGCCGCAGCTGGAGGAGCCGAGGCCGGTCTGCGCAAGGTCGATATCGACGACGGTGCTGTCGGTACGCTCGAGCTGATACTCATGGTTTGCCTTGGTCAGCGCGGCGTCGGTATAATCGTGCGCGGTGAAGGTGAACGGTTCGCTCAGCGCGGTGAAGAGCACGCCGGAGCCGCGCTGGTTGGCAACGGTCAGGCTGCGGATACCGGTGCGCGCGCCGTTTTCCTGCATGCGGGCATAGGAGGTGTGCAGATCCTGCACGTGGGCCTCGTACCAGCCGATATGGGAAGCCCAGCAGCGGTCCACATAGTTTTCCGCCGGGCCGCGGCCATGCCACGCCACGTTTTCACAGGTGGGGTTCAGGCCCATGGTGACGCCCAGGCGCGGCCACCAGAAGGCGTCCTTGCCCTTCGGATACGGGATCTCCTTGTAGGAGATGGCCACATCCACCGTGCCGTCGCCATAGACGGTATAGGTGAGCACGGTATTGAGCACGACGGGGTTCGGGTTCGCGCCCCAGCGCTGGGTGAAGGTGAGGCTGACCTTGCCGTCTTCTTCGACAATGGCCGGTTCTTCCACATTGCGGGCGACGAGACGATCGATACCGCGGCTGAGCCACTTGCGGGTCGCGCCGTTGCCAAAGCCGGTATCGTTATCGGTGGGAGCATGCCAGAAGTTCTGCTTGAGCGGCATGGTCAGGTATTCGCGGCCGCCCTTCTGCCAGCGGGTGATCTCGCCGTGCACAAGGTCGAACTCCAGTTCAAAATCATCGCCCACGACGATGTAATCCATACCGTCGCGGCAGGTCTTGAGCGCGCGGGAGGTTTCGGGCTCTTCCACCTCGATGCCCTCGTTCAGCACGAACTGATCGGCGGCGATCTCAAAGCCGGCGGGCGCCCAGTTGTTGGCCTTCTTGAGGGTGAAAGAGAGGTTCAGATAGCACTCGCCTGCGGGGATCTCAGCCGCGAGGACATAATCCTGTTCGGTGCCGGGGGCCTGCTGATCGATATTCAGGCAGCCGGTGGCGAGAACGGTATCGTTCTGCACCAGATTCCAGCGGCCGATGACTTCATCGGAGAGGAACTGGTAATGGCTGATGACCTTGACAGTCAGCGGGTTTTCGGACGTGAGGGCGAAATACAGCGGCTGATAGGCCTTCTTCATTTCGACCATGGCCGGGTGGGGGGTCTTGTCGGAGGCGATCAGGCCGTCGTTGCAGAAGTTGCCGTTGGCGCCCTGGACTTCGAAGGGCATGCCGTAATCGGAGCCGTTGGCCCAGTACATTTCGCCGTCCTCGGTGAAGGCGCGCAGGCCGTGGTCCTGCCACTCCCAGATGCAGCCGCCCATGAGCTTGGGATACTTGTAGATCAGTTCCCAATACTCCTTGAGGGAGCCCGGGCTGTTGCCCATGGCGTGGGCATATTCGCAGACGAAGAAGGGTCGGTCGTCATCGCGGTTGGCATAGCGCTCGAGGCGTTCCATGTCCGGATACATGACCGATTCCATATCCACGCAGGGATCCCACGGGGTCTTTTCGCGGGCTTCGCGCATGGCATACATCTTTTCGGGGCTCTTCATGACCTCGTCCCAATCAAAGACGGGCATTTCGCGCGCGGCTTCGTAGTGGACAAGGCGGTCGTCGATGGCCTTGGCGGCCTTGGAGGCGGCGCGATGGTTATCGCCAAAGCCACTCTCGTTGCCCAGAGACCAGGTGACGACACAGGCGTGGTTCTTATCGCGGTGCACCATGCGCTCCACGCGGTCCACATAGGCATACTGCCAATCCGGGCTCTTGGAGAGCATGCTCCACTCGATGGCGGTCATGCCGTGGCATTCGATATCGGCCTCGTCCATGATATACAGGCCGTATTCGTCGGCCAGATCATAGAAATGATGGTCGGACGGATAGTGGGAGGTGCGCACGAAGTTGACATTGTGCTGCTTCATGAGCAGGACGTCGTCCAGAAGGGCTTCGCGGCCGACAGCCCAGCCCACATCGGTATTGGTGTCGTGGTGATTCACGCCGCGGGCCTTGATGGCCATGCCGTTGACAAAGACCTCGACGCCCCTGCGCTCGACCGTGCGGAAGCCCACGCGGACGGGCACGAACTGTCCGCCGGCCTCGACGACGAGGGTGTACAGGTACGGGTCCTCCGCGCTCCACAGGTGCGCGTTTTCAAGGGCCATATCGAAGCAGGCGCCTTCGGCCTCGGCAACGACCTCGCCCTTGTCATACAGCTTCGCCTTCACGCAGGAGCCCTCGGCGATCTTCACTTCGCCGTGCAGCTTGCCGAACATATC
>JAFQGN010000115.1 GCA_017398245.1 Clostridia bacterium
CGCGGCGCTGGAACGCCTGGAAATCGCGGAACTCCTTGCTCGGCACACGGTACGGGTTATTGAAATAGCCCTGATCAATGATGAATTCCGGGCGGAAGGTATAGCCGACCTCGCGCTCGAACTGCTCAAGAATATACGGCGAAACGGACGCGGAATAGCCGTACCAGTCGACATACTTCTCGCGCTTGAGCGCATCAAACACCAGCGTGAACTGATGGAAGAACGTGGTATAGCGGATCACATCAACATACGGATGATCCGCGATGAACTTGCGCAGGCGCTCCATGGTATAGGCGCGGGTCTTGGGCTGACGGACGTCGAACGTGATCTGATGCTCGACGCCCTTCCAGTCGTTGACCACAGCGTTATACATATGCACCGGATCCCAGATCAGATAGCAGAGGAAGGACACGGTATACTCGTGATAGGCCTGCGGTTCGTCGATGATGACGAAACCGTCTTCGTAGCGCCAGCAGTCCGGGGAAACAACCTCGCCCGTGGTGCGGTCAACGACTTCCCACCAGCGGCGGATATCGTCGCGGGTATTGGGCTGAAGGAGCTCGGTGGAGAGATTATCCATCAGTTCGATTTTAAGCGGACCTTCCTGCGCCATGCAGAAACCCGTCATAATATAGCACTGCTGCACCTCATCCGGATTCGCCTTTGCCCATGCGTTATCCTTGCGGGTAGTATAATAGGTGGAGTAAACCTTAGCGCCCACCTCGCGCAGCTCAGATGGAAAATCAGTGCCGTCACAGTCGCGGATGGCGTCCGCACCCCAGCGGGCAAACAGTTCAAGCGTCTGCGGAACGACGTCGATATCGGTCGGGATCGTCACGCGGCCGCGAAGCTTCTTTTCGTTGCTCATGTCCATATCCTCCATTGTCATGAAATGATATTGTGATAAAGGAATTATACCACGGCAGCATCTGCGTTTCAATCATACACAGGCGGCATATATAAAAAAGGTTGCATCCCGTGGCGCATTCTGTTATAATAAGTCGATTTTTATGCAGCAGGCAGGAGGCTTCTTCTTTTATGGATAATATCGCGCGTATCGCCAGCTTTTCGATCAACCACGACATCCTGCTCCCCGGCATCTATGTCAGCCGCGTGGACGGCGACGTCACCACCTATGATCTTCGTCACCGCCGCCCGAACACGGATGACCTGATCGACAATTCCACCCTGCATTCCCTTGAGCACATGTTCGCCACCTATATCCGCAACGGCGAACTGCGCGACAACATCGTATACTATGGCCCGATGGGCTGCCAGACCGGCTTTTATCTGCTCATCCGCGGCAGCGACAACGAGACCGTTCTTTCCGAGGTGAAGAAGACCTGCGAGCGCATCCTTGCGCACGAGGGCGAGGTTTTCGGCAAGGCCAGCCGCGAGTGCGGCAACTACCGCAACCTGAGCCTTGAAAACGCCAAGAAGGAAGCCGCCCGCTATCTCGCAGAGCTTGAATCCCGCAAGCAGACTTTCATTTACGAGGAGTAATCAATAACATGATCGGCATTATTGCAGCCATGAACGTGGAGATGGACTCCCTGCGTTCCCACATGGAAAACACCGAAACCGAGGTCATCAGCGGCATCCGCTTCGTCCGCGGCTATCTTGAAGGCAAGGAAGTTGTGACCGCCGTGTGCGGCATCGGCAAGGTTTTTGCCGCCCTGTGCGCACAGACGATGATCCTGCATTACGAGCCCAAGGCCATCATCAACACCGGCGTGGCCGGTACGCTGACGGATGAACTGAATATCGGTTCCATCGCCGTTTCGACCGCCGTCGTTCAGCACGATATGGATACTTCCCCCCTCGGTGATCCGAAGGGGCTGATCTCCGGCATCAACAAAATTGAAATTCCTGCCGACAGGATGCTGACCAGCAAGATCTTCGCCTGCGCGAAGGTAATGGGCATCAACATCGTCAGCGGCGTGATCGCCTCCGGCGACCAGTTTGTCGCCTCCAGCGAGCGCAAGGCATTTATCACCAGCCAGTTCGGCGCAATTGCCTGCGAAATGGAAGGCGCAGCCATCGGCCAGGTGTGCCACGTGAACAAGGTGCCCTTCTGCGTGCTGCGCGCCATCTCCGACAGCGCGGACGGTTCTTCCCATATGGATTATCCGCAGTTTGTAAAACTGGCCGCGGAGCAGTCCGTCAATCTCATGCGCAGAGTGATGAAGGCCTGATCCATCCCAACTGCAAACACTGTGCCCCGGAGCAATCCGGGGCTTCTATATTCCTGTTTTCTTCATCAAAACAGTTTTTTGTTCAAAGTCATCAGTTATTTCTCGACATTCTGTCAAAAGAACGTTATAATATCGATGGAATTGTCATTTCATCTACGAAAGGACTGCACGATATGAAAGTAACCAAAGCCCGGGAGATTTCCACGGCCGAGCGCTATCTGCTCCTGTCTGCCGGTATCTTCGTCACCGCGCTGGGCACTTATTTCTTTAAGTTTCCCAACAACTTCTCCACCGGCGGCGTCAGCGGTCTTTCC
>JAFQGN010000116.1 GCA_017398245.1 Clostridia bacterium
CCTTGTGCCTCTCTCCCGCCTCGCGCACCTTGGCGATATAATCGGGCAGCTCGCTCTCGTGCATGCGCATGCCGGATACGTAATCGGTCGTATAGTGGTGCGGTGTATGGTCGGAAAAACCCAGCACATCAAACCCGCCTTCTATGGCGGCAAGTACGTATTCTTCCTCCGCCCCCTTTGCGTGCTGGCAGCGGGGCGTGTGCGAATGGTAATTGGCCTTCATTTCTCGTTCCTTCTTATTGTTCTGTTTCGTTCAGATCCGGCAGATGCCGCATCCCCTCTTCGCTGTAGGCGAAAAGGCCGATCGCATCGGCCCCGGCCTGTTTTGCGCAGCGGATGCTCTCGTCGAGCCGCTCGTCATCCAGCTGCAATATCGGCGCAACGGGAGCATTGTACATGCGCTTGGCGCGTGCAGTCTCGCTGCCGATGATCCCGGGCTCAAAGCCATTTTGCCAGATATCGTCCGCATTGTCAAACTCCGTCTGCACGCCGGTATGCGCAAAGATCGTCTGCGCCGCCGCAACGTCCCCTCGCCCTGCATACAGCCGATACAGCGCGGCGAATTCATCGTTCAGCGTGGCGATGCCGGGCTTCGGCCGATACCTTCGATACAGCATCGGCGCGACGAGCTGCAGTTCCCTCGCCGCCTCGGGCGTCTGGCCCACAAGCCCGCTCAGCGCCGGTGTAAAAATGAACGAGGCGGGGATCATTCCCACGCTGCGCACGCGCTCGGAAAAGGCGGAAAACCAGCGGCACGTGCATTCTTCCCGAAAGCGCAGCCAGTCCGCCGGGGGCAGAAGATCGGGCATTTTCGTATACAGGCGCACGCGCCTGCGCATGCCGTTCATGTCATAGCCCAGTTTCTTTCCCAATTCCATGCAGCGCGGACAGAAGCAGCTTGCAAACAGCTCTGTCCCCGGGCAAGGCGAGGCAAACCGAGCGCCGTCGGCAAAAATGCCCTTTGCGCCCCATTTTTTCCATTTTTCGATCGCGCTCAGCCCGCGTTCCCAAAGCGCATTCTCATTCGGGCAGCCGGAGCCAAACCAGCGCCTCCTCTCGCCGAACGCGTCCTCGGCCAGCCATTCCTCCGGGTCGTCCTCGCGCATGGAAAACGCGCCGATGCACCCCCAGATCTCCAGCCCGGCCTCTTTCGCCTCTTCTGCCGCGCGCTCGCCTGGCGGGCTCACCACGGCGGAAAACCCGCGCTCCTTCAGTTCCTTTGCGCACTCCGCCGGGCGTTTGCCGTCCATACCGAAGATATAATACCGCATTTCTTTCACCATTTTCTGCCCGCCGGATGCGGACAGCGCATATTCTTCTTTGCCACCCTTGCGCGCACGAAGCAGCCGCATTCCGCGCAAAGGTTGTCCACTTTCCTTTCGCAGGCAGCGCACAAAGCAAGCCTGCGCGCGTATTCCTCTTCCCCCGTGCGCATCTCTTCCGGGAGGGAAGCGACGTACTCCTTCAGAAGCTTTTCTTCATCGGCGATCCGCCGCTTCTCCTCACACACGGGACAGGGTTCTTTCTTCCCGTTCATTATACGCCCGCAACGCTCACATTCCTGAGCTTCACGGCCATCGGCCCTTCATACTGGCTGCTGCCGTAGCGCTCGGCTGAGAAGAGCATGTCCTTCTGCGCCTCGAGCAGGCTTCCGTTGATGGAGCCGCCGGTCACGGTATGCACGCCGTTTTCGTCATACACATACGCCAGGCGGATCTCGCCGCCGAACTGGCCGGAGAGCGGATTCACCTGGAAATCGGAAAATTCGACCGGATGAATGCAGGGCGCCTTGAGCATTTCCGCCAGGGGAACGCTCCCGTTTTCCACGCAGACCGTGCCATAGTTACCGGCGGGCTCAATGCCCAGATACCGGCAGAAGCGCGCCTCGCCGTGCAGATTCTGCAAAACGCCGTCTTTGGTCAGCGGCATGCCCGGCATCGCCACGCCTTCGGCGCTGTAGGGTACCGAGCTCTTCAGGCTGATGTTCAGCTTTTCGCCCTGCACGCCCTCGCCCTGCACGCTGCTGCCCACGGCATACTGCGAATAGCGCGCAAACACCATGCTGGCGTTCGCCTTCATCGCGTAAGCGGAAAGCAGTCTTGCGATCTGCTGGCCGGAGATCACGCAGTCATAACTGCCGGCCTTCGGGTTCTCGGTCGCTCCGGCGCGGGCCTGCACGGTCCGCAGCGCATCTTCCGCTTCCTTTTTCAGCGCCTCGGTATCGGGCTTGGTATAGGAAAAGCTCGTATAGATTTCCACATCCTGCGGCTTCGTGCACTGGGTCACAAATTCGCCCTTGCAGGCGTACTTTGTATAGGAAACATCCAGCCCGTTGCTGGCGACCACGCGCACATCGCTCTTTTCTGCGAAGATCTCCGCCGAATTGATGAACGCATCGCCCAGGATATCGGCCGAATACAGCGCGTCCGCCATGCGCTTTGCGCTTTCAAGCAGCGTCTCCTTTTCCTCCGGCGCGTCCTGCCGGTCGACAACGGGCGCAGGCAGCTCGTACCATGCGTTTTTCACATGCGCCGCCGCAGCATACGCCTCGCCGATCGCCTTGTCCAGCGCCTTGTCGTCCATACCGGGGTATACGTTCACCAGCGCGCTGCCGCGCATTTTCTTTCCGGCAAATTCAAAATCGTGATATACCGTCACCTGCGCCTCGGTATACTCCGCAGCGCGGCGCATATCAGCCCCGCGGCCGATGTAAAACAGCTCCGCCGTTTCCGTATGGTTCCAGTTGATCCTCCATGTATCGATCTGCAGGCGGCTCAGCGCCTCTTTCATTTTGACGATCATCTTCGTGCACCTCCATCAGCCCAGGCGGATCTTCGCCTTGATATAGGGGCCGCCGTCGGAGACATTGACCCATTCCTTATGCCCCTTGCCGCAGAAGCCGGAGCCGGACAGCTCGGGCGTTTCGCTCATCATGCTGATCGAGCCAAGCAGATCCGGCACATAGCCGGTAAGCACGATCGGCGAGAAAATACGCCCGGTGAGCTTGCCGTCCTTGATCTCGCGGCCATAGCTTACCATGCACTGGATGCCCCAGTTCTTCGGGTCTTCCATGCCGCTGGAGGGGCTTTCGAGCAGAAGGCCGTCCTTCACGGAGGCGATCATGTCCTCCAGCTTGTCGGTACCGCCCTCAAAGAAGGTGTTGGTCATGCGGGTATAGGCCTTGCGCTTGTAGCTCTCGCGCCTGCCGTTGCCGGTAGCCTTGAAATTAAGCCTGCCCGCGCTCACGCTGTCGCAGATGCCGCTCACGAGCACGCCCTTGTCGATCACGACGGTGTCCTGCGCAAGGGTGCCCTCGTCGTCAAAGAAGAAGCTGGCCGTCTGCACCGCGCTCTTTGCGCCGTCGCGCATGGTGACCAGCGGGCTGGCCACGTATTTGCCGATATATTCTTCCGCCAGCGCGCGCTTTTTCACAAACATGTCCATTTCCACGCCGTGGCCGAACGCTTCGTGCACGATCATGCCCGTCACTTCCGGCGTGCAGATGCACTCGTACTCGCCGGGAACCAGCTTTTCGCTGCTCAGCAGTTCGATCACCGTTTCGATCAGCGCGGGCACGGCTTCCTTCATCCCGGAAAGCAGCTCGGCGCCGCATCGGCCGGAGAAGGACTTGCGCTCGTTGTGCACCTGCTCTCCCTTCGCGGCCAGAACGCCCACGCTCGCAGTCATCCAAAGCGTGTTCTGCTCCAGATCCCTGTTTTTCGAAAGGAAGATGCGATGCGCCTTCTGGTAATTGCAGCCGGCAGAGCAGTCCAGCAGCCTCTCGTCCAGGCTCATGCCGTAGCTGTGCACCTCGCCGAGGAGTTCAAGAATCTTCTCGCCGCCCATTTCATCCGGGTCGGTCTCAAATTCCGAGCTTTCGCACATCACCAGCGGCTCGTCCTCGGGCTGCCTGTCGTTCGTTTTGGGCGGCTGCACCGCCTTGGCGATCTTCTTTGCAAATTCCGCCGCGCCGCCCTCGGGCAGTGCGTTAAAGGAATACTCGGCAAAGCCGCCGTCCCACACACGCACGGTAAAGCCATGCGTCGTAAACATTTCGGATTCGCTCGCGCTCATGCCGCTGCGGCTCACGCGGAAGGTTTTGCCCACGCAGTCCTGCCCAAGCACGCTTGCATACGGATAGATCCTGTTCAATTCAGCCACAAGCTCTTTGAGAAACGGCTTTGCCTCGCGCAGATATTCGCTCGATGCAACTTTCATACTCAGTTCCCTCCCCGGTTCATCTTGGAGTTTTCCCTATTATACCACTATTTCCCCGGAATAGAAATATCCCCCGGCCCGAAAGCCGGGGGATATGCATTTTTGCTTATGCGCCGTAATATTCCTTCACCGCCGCAAAGAACGCGTCGATATTCTCCCACTTGCTCGCCGGCGGGATATCACAGCCGGAGCTGATCAGGAAATTCGGGTACTCCTTGCAGCATTCGTTCATGATGCGCAGAGTCTCCGCGCGCATGCTCTCGGGCGTGCCGCCCAGGAACTGCGCCGAGGGGCTCACATTGCCCATCACCAGAATGTCGCCCGGGATCTTCGGCAGCATGTCGATCATGTTGATCGCATCGCCGAAATGATACGCGTCGCACTCGGTGCGCAGAATGGAATCGATCATCTGCACAGTGTTGTTGCCGCAGTTATGATAGATGACCAGGAAATCCTCCGCCTTGCACGCTTCTGCAATGCGCCTGACGTACGGCTCGGAGAATTCTGCCGCCAGCTTCGGGCTGAGCATGCCGGTCAGCGGCTCGGCCATCACAACGCCGTCGGCGCCCGCTTCCTTATAGGCCTTGATGTACTTGATCAGGAATTCCGTGGTCTTTTCCATCGTGGCTTCGACCATTTCCGGCTCGTCGTAGCAGTTGATCATGATCTCGCTCACGTCCATCAGACGGCCTGCCAGAGAGAACGGGCCGATCACGCCCGCGAACACGGGCCTGTCGGTGATCTGCTGCTTGGCCATGCGGATGGCCTCGATATAGCGACCGGTGCGGCCCGCGCCCACTTCCGGCACGACCAGCGCTTCGGCGTCTTCTTCCGTTTCAATGATATGCCCGACAACGGTGGGCACCTCAAAATCGGTCACATGAATGGTGCTGCCGAAGGCCTCGGCCTCGACCGACAGATCCATCATGCTCACGCTCGCGCAGGAATCCACGCGATCGGCCACCATCTTCATGCCCTTCGCCTGCACCTCGCTCGATTCGATCAGCTGATGCACGTTGATCCCCATCAGACCCACGCACGGGAACGAAAGCACCGGAAGCGCCTTTTTGACCGGAGCAGCTTTCATTTCATCCAACCAGGTATGCATATTCATCGCGTTTTCCTCCTGCTGTTTTTCGTATTTTTAAGTACAGCAAAGCTCCGCCCCCTTCGGAACGGAGCTTTGTGATCAAAATTATGCAATTATGCAAGTCGATCTCAGGCGTTCAGCTCTTCCAGCAGCTTCACAGCCAGATCGGCCGCAGAGGCAGCGTCGGCAGAATAGCCGTCGGCGCCCACTTCGTCGGCAAAGCTCTGGGTCACAGGCGCGCCGCCGATCATGATCTTGACCTTGTCGCGCAGACCGGCCTTTTCGATCTCCTTGATGGTCTCGCCGATGTTGGGCATGGTAGTGGTCAGCAGAGCGGAGATACCGATGATCTGCGCGCCCTTGTTGACGATGGCATCGATATACATTTCGGGGGTAACGTCGACGGTCAGGTCCACCACGGTGAATCCGCGGCCTTCCAGCATCATGCCGACCAGGTTCTTGCCGATATCGTGCAGGTCGCCCTTGACGGTGCCGATGGCCACGACGCCGCGGCTCTGCACGTTTTCAGCGGCCAGCATGGGCTTGAGAATCTCGGTGCCGGCCTTCATGGCGCGCGCGGCGACCAGAACTTCAGGCACATACACTTCGTTGTTCTTGAACATTTCGCCCAGCTCGTTCATGCCGACGATCAGGCCTTCGTTCAGAAGAGTTTCGGCGCTCTGGCCCTCGGCCACAGCCTCGTTCACCAGCTGCTTAACGATCTTTGCGCGGCCGGCCTTCACGGCATCGGCGATTTCACGGGGAGTTGCCATATGTATCGTCCTCCTTGCGGGTTTTGTGTTCGCTTTCTGTGTATATCCTGTCGTATCCCGACATCCTCATTATACCTCTTTCCGCCCAGCCTCGCATGAAATTGCATGTCATTTTCGTGTAATTTCTTTTGACGAATCCCGTCCCCGCTTCTTTTTTCCAACCCGCACGTATTTTTTCACAACCTTGCAAAAACACCCTCTTTGAACTTGACAGACCTCAAAAACAGGGCTATACTTCCATACATCTGCAGGATGTCCGCTTTCCCGGCTCCCGCAGCATCTCAAGTCGAAAGGAGACGCACGCTTCCATGTCTATCTGCAAAGAGTATGGCCGACAGCAGCAATTCCATATTTCTTCAGGCACAGCGCGCGCCTTCGCCGAGAACTAAACCTCAGCAATGGCGGATGTGCCGTTTGGCGCATCCGTTTTTTCTCGCCAACACAAGCGGGCGGTACACGGATGTGCCGCCCGCATTTTCTTTGCCGATCCACGAAAGGGGACGATCGCCGTGCAAGGCATTTCCCAGCGCATTCTCGCCGCCGAAGCCGCCGCATTCCGGCAAAAATGGCGGCAGATACTGTACTTTCTTTACCATCTTGTGGTATACTACATTGTAAAATGAAAACCTATGCGCGGAAGGAGCGTTTTCCATATGGAAGAGAGGAAACCCGCAAATTTTATTGAAGACTTTATCGAAGAGGATCTGGCCAGCGGTCGCTGCATCAATGTCAAGACCCGCTTCCCGCCCGAGCCCAACGGCTATCTGCACATCGGCCATGCCAAGGCCCTGTGCATCGATTTCTCCATCGCCCGCAAATACGGCGGTTCCTGCAACCTGCGCTTTGACGACACCAACCCCGCCAAGGAAGACACCGAGTTCGTCCACGGCATCATGAACGATATCAAGTGGCTGGGCTACGAATGGGCCGGTCTGTACTATGCGTCCGATTTCTTCCCCCGCCTCTACGAAATCGCCTGCGATCTCATCCGCAAGGGCGTGGCCTATGTCGACGACCAGACCCCGGAAGAAATGCGCAAAAACCGCGGCACCCTCACCACTCCCGGCACCCCCTCCCCCTATCGCGACCGCAGCGTCGAGGAAAACCTCGATCTGTTCCGCCGCATGAAGGAAGGCGAGTTCCCGGACGGCAGCCGCATCCTGCGCGCCAAGATCGACATGTCCTCCCCCAACGTGCTCATGCGCGATCCGACCATCTACCGCATCAAGCGCGCGCATCATCATCGCACGGGCGACGACTGGTGCATCTACCCCATGTACGATTTCCAGCATCCCATTCAGGATGCCATCGAGGGCGTTTCCCACTCCCTCTGCTCTCTGGAATATGAGATCCACCGCCCGCTGTACGACTGGATGGTCGAACAGGCCGGTTTTGAGCACAAGCCCAGGCAGATCGAATTCGCCCGCCTGAACATTACCCGCACTGTCATGTCCAAGCGCTATCTGCGCCGCCTTGTCGAAGAAGGCTATGTCTCCGGCTGGGACGATCCGCGCATGCCCACTCTCGTCGCCATGCGCCGCAGGGGCTATCCGCCGCAGGCCATTGCCGATTTCATCTCTCGCGTCGGCGTCGCCAAGGCCGATTCCACCGTCGACGGCGCTCTGCTTGAGCATTGCGTGCGCGAATCTCTGGGCGATATCGCCCCGCGCGCCATGGCCGTGCTCGATCCGCTCAAAATCACCCTCACCAACTGGGAAGAGGGCAAGATCGACACCCTCGTCATCGAAAACCATCCGGATCACCCCGAAATGGGCACCCGCGAGGTTCCCTTCGGCAAGACCCTGTACATCGAAAAGGAAGACTTCATGCTCGATCCGCCCAAGAAGTTCTTCCGTCTGGCCCCCGGCCGTGAAGTCCGCCTCAAGGGCGCGTACATCATCAAGTGTGAAGACGTTGTTCTGGACGAAAACGGCAACCCCGTCGAGCTGATCTGCTCGGTCGATCTGGAGAGCCGCTCCGGCAGCGCCGGCGCCGACCGCAAGGTCAAGGGCACTCTGCACTGGGTCGAGGCCAGCAGCGCCGTGCCGTTTGAAGCCCGCCTGTACGAGCCCATCCTGGCCGACGAAGAGGGCATCGAGGAAGAAGAAGTCGCCGCCGTTGAGGGCGAAGAGACCGCCGAGGCCGCCCCGGCCAAGGATTTCATCGACCGCCTGAACCCCAACAGCCTCAAGACCATGTCCTGCGGCTGGGCCGAGGCCGCTCTGGCGGGCGCTGAAGTGGGCGATAAGTTCCAGTTCCTGCGCATGGGCTATTTCTGCAAGGACAAGGATTCCACCGCCGAAAAGGCCGTGTTCAACCGCATCGTCCCGCTCAAGGACAGCTGGGCCAAGGAAGCCAAGAAGGCGTAAGCCGACATATATCATGCGAGAAACCCCTTTCTTTTGAAAAAGAAAGGGGTTTCTCGCGCTCTTCCCTAAAGAAA
>JAFQGN010000117.1 GCA_017398245.1 Clostridia bacterium
GATCAACTCCTTCAAAAAGGAGTATACCAGTTTTCGACGGCGATGAAAAGAGCCTGCGCGGGCCCTTTAACGCGCATTGATGCATGCAGGCTCGGTATGAGAAGGGCCTGCTGCTGTTGCGGATGCAGTGCGCAGCAAGCGGCGCATGGGATGGCGGGCCCTTGGGAGCGTGAAAACTTGGTATGAAAAAAGCCTGCGCAGCATTGCGCAGGCTCTTGCAGTATTAAGCGGTAAAGGCGCTGGAAGTGGCCTCGTCCTCATACTGACGGGTATAGAGGCTGTAATAATGGCCCTTGGCCTTAAGCAGTTCCTCGTGGCGGCCGCGCTCGATGATCTTGCCGTCCTTGACGACGAGGATGAGATCGGCGTTCTTGACGGTGCTCAGGCGGTGCGCGATGACCAGAGAGGTGCGGCCCTTGATGATGGTTTCGATGGCCGACTGGATCTTCTGCTCGGTCAGAGTATCGACAGAAGCGGTGGCTTCGTCCAGAACGAGGATGCGCGGATCGGCCAGGATCGCTCGGGCGAAGGAGATGAGCTGCTTTTCGCCGGTGGAGAGCATATCGCCGCCCTCGCCGACGTCGCTGTCGAGGCCCTTTTCCATTTTGGCGACGACTTCTTCGGCAGAAACGAGTTCAAGCGCGCGCTGGATCTGCTCTTCGGTGGCGTTCGGGTTGCCGTAGAGCAGGTTTTCGCGCACGGTTCCGGAGAAGAGGTGCGGGGTCTGCAGCACATAGCCGATGGCGGAATGCAGCCACAGCTGGGAACGTTCGCGCGCATCGCGGCCATCGATGAGGACCTGGCCCTTGGTGGGCTCAAAGAAGCGGCAGACGAGGTTCACCAGAGTGGATTTGCCGGCGCCGGTCTCGCCGACGATGGCGATGTTGGAGCCGAACGGGATCTTCAGGTTGAAGTTTTCCAGAACGTACTCGTCGCCGTCGGGATACATGAAGTCGACATTCTTGAATTCGATATCGCCCTTGATGGGTTCCCAGTTTTCCTTTTTGGGATCGAAGCTGTCGCCATACTTGGCGATGACCTCGGGCGCATCGGCCACGTCGGACTTGGTCTCGATCAGGCGGGAGAAGCGCTCGATATTGACCTGCGTGGTGATCAGTTCGGAGATGACGTCGATCAGCCAGCGCACGGGCTCCATCATGCCCTGCGCATAGGACATGAACATGGAGAAGGTGCCCACCTCGCTCGCGGCGATATAGCCGCCGCGCCAGAGCACGATGGCCAGCGCCATGGACGAGGCCATGTTCAGTGTTGCGGAGAACAGACCGCGCAGATGCGCCACGCCCACGCTCTTTTTGCGCATGGCAGAGGTATCGGAAAGGAAATCCTTCGCCATTTTATCTTCAATGACGAGGGTCTTGATGGTCTTCGCGCCGGTGATGCCTTCGTTGAAATCGGAAGTGATCTTGGAATTGAGCTCGCGCACCTCGCGATTGATGCGGATGAGCTTTCCCTGAAAAATGGAGAAGAGCACCACGATGAGCGGAAGGATCAGAATGACGAGCGAAGCCAGCTTCGCGTTCACCATGAACATGACGACGATGGCGCCGACCAGATAGGACATATGCCAGACGCAGTCCATCATGGACCAGGAGACGAGCGAGCCGATGCGCGAGGTATCGGAAATGACGCGGGCATGGATATAGCCGACGCTGTTCTGGTTAAAATAGGAGAAAGAGAGCGTCTGCAGGTGGCTGAAGGCCGCGTCGCGCAGGTCCCGGTTGATGGAGACTTCGGTACGCATGGCGTAGGAGCAGGAAATATAGTTCACCGTGCCCTGAATGACGACGGCGACGATATAGAGGACGATAAAGAACGGCAGGGTATCGATAGTGCCTTCCCCGATAAAATGGTTGAGCGAATAACGCTGGAACTGCGGGATGAGGATATCGATCACGCTGGTGACAAGGCCGCACAGGACCATGATGGTCATGATCGCACGGTACTTTTTCATAAAGGGAACGATTTTGCCAAGGCCGAAGAACGGCAGAGACTTTTTCTCGTTCGCATTTGCATTGTTCTGGCTCATTTCTCCACCTCCTCGCTGGAGAGAGACTGGATCTCATAGATGCGCTGATACAGGCCGCCGGCCTTGCTCAGTTCGTCCGGGGTGCCCATTTCCGCAATGCGGCCCTTATCGAGCACAATGACCTGATCCGCCTTGGAAAGCGTGGTGATGCGGTGGGAGATCAGGATGATACTGGCAGAGCCGAAGCGGGCTTCGAGCGCCTTGCGGATCTTGGCGTCGGTCTCGGCGTCGACCGCGGAGAGCGAATCGTCAAAGATCATGATGGGCGTGGACTGCGTAAGCATGCGGGCGATGGCCGCGCGCTGCTTCTGGCCGCCGGAAAGGGTGACGCCGCGCTCGCCGACGAAGGTTTCATAGCCCTTGGTGAAGCCTTCGATGGTTTCGTCGAGGCAGGCGGCCCTCGCCGCTTCGCGGATATCGGTCAGGGTGAGCTGTTCGTTGGTGATGCACAGGTTTTCCTTGAGCGTGCGGGAGAAGAGGAACGGCTCCTGCAGCACGATGCCGATATTCTTGCGCAGGTGCTCGCGCTTCATCTTAGCGATATCCACGCCGCCGATGGTGATTCGGCCGGAGCCCTCGGGCAGGTCGTAGAGCCTGTCGAGGAGCAGCATGAGGGTGGATTTGCCGCTGCCGGTGCCGCCGAGGATACCCAGAGTTGTGCCGGCCTTCATGGTGAAGTTGATATCGTGCAGCATCTGCGGGCAGCCTTCGTAGGCAAAGTTGACGTGTTCGAAGGCGATATCGCCGGTCATATCGGGCTCGAGAGCGCCTTCGCAATCGTGCTCGACATCGGAATTGACGATATAGCCGATGCGGTCCACCGCGACGCCGGCCTTGGACATATCGGCGATCATGCGGCCGAGCTGGCGGATGGGCCAGATGAGCTGCGCATTATAGGAAATGAAGGCGATGTATTCGCCGGAGGTCATTTCCTCGCGCAGGCAGAAGAGCACGCCGAAGACGATGATGAGCATGATCTGCAGGCCGCCGAGGATATCGGAAACGGACCAGAAGCGGCTCATCACCTTGGCCAGGCGCACCCACAGGCCGGTATACTCTTCGTTATGCTTTTCAAAGCGGTCGCGCTCATAGCGCTCGCGGCCGAAGGCGCGCACGACGCGCACGCCGGTCAGGTTTTCCTGGCACATGGCCGAAAGCCTGCCCTCCGCCTCATCGCACTCTTTGAAGCCGTCGCCAATTTTGGTATGGAAACGGAAGGAGTAGAGCATGATGATGGGCATGGGGATGAGCGCGAGCAGAGTGAGCTTCCAGTTCATGGAGAACATGAAGCTCATGGCCATGACGACCAGAATGAGGATGCGGATCAGGCCGGTCATCTGCCCGGCGACGAAATTGCGCGTGGTATCGATATCGGAAGTGCAGCGCTGGATGATATCGCCGGTATGGTTCTTCATATGCCAACTGAAGGGCAGCTTCTCGATATGGGTATAGAGCAGATCTCGCATGGTTTTGACGAGGGTCTCGGACGCGCGGGTATTGGTGATGAGGAAGGCATACTGGGAAAGCACCTTCATCAGCGCGACGACCAGCACGGCTAAAGCCATGATCCACAGATTTTTGCCGAGGAATTCAAACCCGCCGACGGCGTTGACAAGGCGCATGACGCCCTCGCCAAAGGTGGGCTCGTTTCCGCCGATGGCGTTATCGACCGCGGCGCGGATGATCTGCGGGGTGATCATATCGGCCAGAGCGGTGATGGCGGCGGCGGCCATGCTCAGCACAAAGAGCAGTTTGCTGCCCTTGAGGAAGCGCCAGATGAGCGCAGCCTTATTTACTTTGGGCTCTTGCTTGTGCAAATGGATTCTCCTCCCTGTACATTTTATCTATTGTTCATCGGTTTGCGGAATGCTCTTGCGCGGGTACTTCCGGCGGGCAATACGCAGGTTTGCCCTTGGAAAGGACGGCGGCGGAAGCTCTCCGCAGCGCAGGGCCCGGATGCGGCGCAGGACGCGGCCAACGAGGGCAGGAACGCAGGTCTGCCCTGATTTGAGGATGCATCGAAGTGTTCGCAAAGGGGCTTTTCTGCCGGAAAAACGGCGCGGCTTCTGCCCCGGTCATCGGGCAAAAACGCACTGTCTTTCGTCGGCGTACGCAAAGTTCAACATAGCACGCTTTCCGTTTATTGTCAAGTTACTTTCCTTATAAGGCAGCGTTTTCGGGAAAGATAACGCGGCGGACGCACGCTTCCCGCGCAAAATGCGCCCCGGGCTTTGGCCCGGGGCGCTTTTGCACAGGCGGATTTACTTTTTGAGCAGGAAGCGCACGCCATAGGGCGCGAGCTTGATGAAGGTGGTCGTCTCGCCGGTCTCGATATCGGTCATGGGCTGATCGAGGCTGATAGAGACGGAATGGGTGTTGTAATTCTGCACGATGGCGACATCGTAGCCATCGCCCTTGCGCAGGCCCGCGGTCACATTCTGCGGGAGAATGGCGTTGCCAAGGGCGCGCTCGAGGTCGATATCATCGGCGATCTCTTCGTACAGATCGCGGTAGAAGGCCTTGTCCGCACGTGCGCACAGATAGTACGCGGCGCCCTTGCCGAATTCGTTGACCGTGAGGGCGGGGCTGCCGGCGTAGTAATCTTCCTTATAGGTAGCCAGCACCTGCGCGGTGGAGACGTGCACGACATCGCACAGATCGGTGAGCTTGTATTCGTCGCCGGTATTGTTCACAACCATGGTATTGCTCTGGTGCGGATAGAGCGCGTCGATCTCCTCGCTGTAGAGGCCGAAGACATCCTGCAGGCCGTAAGGCGCGAAGGATTCAAAGCACAGGTCGTTTTCGTTGACGAGGCCGGACCAGTAGGTGCCGACCAGCGTTCCGCCGTTTTCCACAAAGGCGCGCAGCTTTTCGACGATGTTTTCGCGCTGCATATAGAGCATGGGCGCGATGACCAGCTTATAGCC
>JAFQGN010000118.1 GCA_017398245.1 Clostridia bacterium
CAGCTCCTCCACAATGCACCTCGCATCCTTGCCAAAGAACTCTCCCTCATCAAGTCCGAGGCGATCGACATAAGCGGCCGCTCTGCCAGCGCCGGAAAATGCGCGATCAGTTCCCCCTCCGAAACCACCCCCGCAAGCCGCATGCCCTCATCATACAGCAAAAACAGGGCAATCCGCCCCGGCCTGAGCATGCCTATCGCCCCGGCAACCGTCGTCTGCTCGGGCACGCCGATGATCCGCACGGGCAATCCGCCCCGCTTTTTCAGTTCCTCCGCCCGCCAAAGCAGCATTTCCGCGCTTGCAGCCGCAGCGGCGGGGATCTCCCGCGCGCCGCATGCGATCAAATACGCTGCCGCGCCAATACAACCGATGTTCCACACGCCACCGACAATCCCGCCATACACCGTCGCGCACACAATCAGCCCAGCCAGCGCATAACCCGCATGTACGCCAAGCCGCACAGCCCTCTGCACGCCCATCCTCTCCGACAGCGAGGCACACACCGCCCGTCCGCCGTCCAGCGGCAGCGCCGGCAGCAAATTGACCAGCATCAGCAGCATATTCTGCCCAATCCACACGCGCGCCATCTGCGCCCCCATCAAACCGTTCCAAGCAAGCGCCGAACACACCACTATCGCCATAAGATTCGCAGCAGGCCCGGCCAGCGCCACGCAAAGTATCTGCGCCGCGCGCGCGTTCCATGGGCTCTCCAGACGGATCGCCGCGCCGAACGGCGCAAGCTCCATCTCCGAAACTTCCACGCCGCAAATCCTCGCCGCCGCAAGATGCCCCGCCTCGTGCACAAAAAGCGCCGGCAGCATCGCCAGCGCCTCTGTGCCAAGGCCCATGCGCGCCGCCAGCAAAAGCATCAGCGGCAGCAGCGCGTGCACCTTCAGCGGAACCCTTCCCACCTGCAGGCGGATCATCTCTCCCAATCCCCCGGATCGATCTCCGCCCCCTCCTGCCGCAAGGCAAAATACAACCTCGATCCGCCGCCCGCCGCCGTAACGCCCACGGGATCCCCCGCATACACCCGCTCGCCGGGGCTCACACTCACATCCGCAAGATACGCGTACACCGTCTCCAGCCCGTTATCATGGGTGATCAGCACGATATAGTCCGCCATCGCCCCCTTTTCGACCCGCGCGACCTCTCCGTCCAGCGCCGCCGAGACCGTCGCCCCATCCGCGCAGGCATACACGCGCCAGGGCTGCCTCTGCGTCCACATGTGTTCGATCTGCCCCTCCACCGGCGCCTGCAGGGCGCTTTGCGAACCCGCGTTCCAGAACACCAGCGCCGTTTCGGGCACAAGCTCTCGCACAAAACGCAGCCGCCCCAGCGAATTGTCCAGATCGATCCGCATCGTCATCGCCTTTTCGATTCCCTGCACCGCGCGCTGCGTCCATGGCAGGTCCGCATTGCGCAGCGCCATGATGCTCAGCAGCAGCGCGCAGGCCACGGCCGTGCTGCGCAAAAGCCTGTCTCCAAATCCCGCAAATACCGGCCTCTCCCAGCTAATCCGCCTCTTTTTCGGCCAGACATCACCCTTTCGATCCTCCTGCACGGCAGGCGCCGGCTCCATCTTCGTGTGTATCTTCAGTCCGCTTCCCATCGCTTATGCACCTCCCGCACAGACCTGTTCCCAGCATATGTCCGCGCGCATGCGGGCATGCCTGAACCGTTCACACCTCCTTCCTCAACTCCGGTCTCCTCTATTTATACCTACCAAAAACGCAAACAGCGTCTCACGCATAATGAAACACTTCCATCCACTTCCACTTTCTTCTGCGCATCCGCATCCAGAACTTCCCCTATCTATACCATGCAATCAGCCGCTGCCACCGTTCCTAACTTCCCAAAAACGCAAACAGCGCCTCACACATAATGAGACGCTGCTGCAGAAGGAAGGGGTTTGGTAGGAGGACATGTCGGTCTGCTCTACCGACAACCGTATTCTACCGCGCAATTGCAGACAATTTGTGACAAGACAATGAACCAGAAGGTACTTTTTCCGTCCCTGCCGCCACAGATCGCCCCTTACATGCTGTGCTTCACGCGGTCGGCCTCTTCGGCGGCCTTGGCGTTGTTCCATTTTTCCATCGTACCCACCAGATACCCGGTAATACGCCGGATCCTCTGGAACGGCACGGGGTCAAAATGATACGCCAAGTCCACATATTCGCCGTCGATCTTCACGTCGATCTGCCTGGGCTGCTTGTTGTACAGCTCCACCGCGCGGTCAAAATACGCCTGAAGCTCCTGCGGGCTGGCTTCGCCGCCGCTGACATTATATCTGCATTCCATTCTGAATTCCTCCTTTGCAGGGCATATCCTTACATACAGTATATACCCCCGCGCCCGCCGATGAAACACTCTGCGGCATATTTTTATACACGCGCACCCCGTTTTCCTCCTGCTTCGGCAAAATTTCCCTTCACTCCTGCGGGCAGATGAGCCTGCGGCAGCGCTCGATCAGCTCCTGCGCGCTGTCCATATCAGCCGCCTCGCAGCTGATCAGACACTGCGCGCTGTCCGAAGAAGGCCGCACCCATACGCGGCCTATTTCCGTGCGAAAGCGCACGCCGTCGCCCAGCTCCGCCTGCGGGAATCTCTCAGCCAGATCGCGCAGCACCCTGCCCTTGCGCGCCGTCTCCACCGGCACACTCTGCGAAAGCACAGCCGCACGCGGCAGCGTCTCCTGCCAGTCCCAAAGCAGCATCCCGCGCGCCTCCAAGGCCGCAAGAGAGCTCAGCGCGGCAAATATCCCGTCCGTATGCAGCCGCAATAGCATCGACGAAACTCTCGCCATCGCCGCCTGTTCTTCTCCCTCGCCGCTGTGTACCTCTTCGATCCGCGCCGAATACCCTCCGCACAGCGCACGCATCGCCTCCGGTTCGCCGGCCGAAAGGGGGATCAGCTTCTCCCCTGCCTCAAGCGCCGTCCAAACCAGGAGCATGCGCAGCATGTCCCCCTGCACCGCTGCGCTCGCATCACCCATGCGCTCCAGCGTACCGTCTCTGCCCAGAAAAAACCCCGTTTCCCCGCACAAAGAGCCGATCCCATCCGCAAATTCCGCCCGGCAGATCCTTCCCGCGCGCGAAAATGCCTTCTGTGTCAGCTGCAAAAGCCCTTCCTCCGGTGCAAAGACCGCCGCCGGAGCGCGATACACCCCCTCCTCTGCGCCAAACCGCGCTTCGATCCCGCCCAGATAGACCTCCTCCATCCCGGAAATCCTCCGCGCAGCGACGCAGTCCGGCCCGAACCCTTCGGGCATACGCTCCGCGCACAAAGCCTTTTCCATTTTCCGCAACTCTGCGCATTCAGGACGCGCTCCATTTTCGTTCAGGGAGAACACTCTTCCTCCCATGCAATATACGCCCGCGCCCGCCCGCAGCAGCCTGCACGCCTCGCGCAGCACCGGCAGTGCGGCCGATCCCATATCGATCGCCTCTCCCGCCATGCCGATTCCGGCGATGACCGCCTGCTTGCATGCGCGCGAGGCGTTTTCGCCGTCATCCGCAGTTACGATAACCCCCTTCGCCCTCTGCGCAAGGACCTCTCCCAGCAAAAGCGCCTGCTGCGCGCTGTGCAGCTTCATCTGACCGCCCCGGAACTTCAGCCCGCAGCCGCTGCCCCAAACGATATCCTCCTGCACACGGCCGAATTCCTCCGTCCGCTTGCCGGGCCAGATGCGCATGCCGGGCGCGAGCGCTCCTCCGCGCCCCAATGCGCTGTTTTTCCCCACCACGGCGCATTCATATGCACACGCACCCTCTTCCAGCACAGCCCCGTCGCACAGCACGCAGCCGCTCGCCTGCGCCCTGTCCTCCAGCTCCGCACCCGGCCAGAGCACGCTGCGCTTCACCACTGCGCCCCGGCCCACTCGCGCGCCCGCGCCGACGACCGACCCGCTGCCGATCCTCGCCCCATGTTCCACCACAGCACCGGGGCCGATCCAGCACGGCTCCTCCAGCAGCGCGCCGGGGGCCACCTTCGCGCCTTCGTGCACAAAACCCTTTCCCGGCGCAAATCCCGCGTCCACATCCGCCTCGCCCGCCAGCACAGCCCTGTTCGCCCCGAGGTACGATTCCACATCGCCGATATCGCACCAGTACCCCTCCATCACATACCCATATACGCCCGCGCCGCTTTGCATCAGTTTCGGGAACAGATCGCGGCTGAAATCGACCTGCACTCCCTCCGGCACAAGCCGCAGCGCTTCCGGCTCCAATATATAGATACCCGTATTCACCCTGTCGGACAGCACGTCGCTCCAGTCCGGCTTTTCCAGGAAGCTTCGGATCCTGCCGTCCTCCTGCACCACCGCCACGCCGTATTCCGTCGGCGCAGCCGCCTCCTTCAGCACGATCGTCGCCATTGCCTTCTTTTCCCGGTGGAACCGCAGCGCCGCGCTCAGATCGCAGTCCGTCAGGCCGTCTCCTGAAAGCACAAAAAACGTCTCGTCCAAAAATTCCTGCGCCAGCTTCACCCCTCCGGCCGTGCCGAGGGGCTCGTTTTCCATATAATAGCGCATTTCCACGTCAAACCGGCTGCCGTTGCCGAAATATTCCCGGATCTGTCCGGGCAGATAGCACAGCGTCGCCGCGATCTCTCGCACGCCGTGCTTTTTGAGCAGCCGCACAGCATATTCCATCACCGGCCTGTCCAGCACCGGGGCCATAGGCTTGGGGCAATCGCACGTCATGGGCCGAAGGCGGCTGCCCACCCCTCCTGCAAGTATGATCGCCTTCATGGGCGCATCCCTCCGTCCGTTGTCCCTTCCCGCAGGAAGGGGGATGCCCCTATTCTTCCCCGGAAGGCTTTCGCATATACGAACCGGGAACCCCTTCCTTCGCCAAAATCCCCCCTTAAAAAGCGACAATATAAAAAGAGAGACGCCCAAACGCCTCTCTTTTTTATATCCATGCCCTATTTGAGGGTTCCAAGGGGAATCA
>JAFQGN010000009.1 GCA_017398245.1 Clostridia bacterium
CCTCGCCGCTTCGTCTGAGCCCCGAGAGACCGCCCTGATAAACGTCGCCGTTTTTATAGGTAACGGTACCGTTTTCCATATCCACCTCGGCACTTGAGCCGTCGGAATAGGAAAGAGTGCCGTTATAGGCGTTTCCGCGGTCGTCTATCTTGGCAGAAAAGGCTTCGTTTTCGATTTTAGGCTCTCCTCTTTCCGTATCCGCAAAGATAAGGTGCGCCTGCTCGTCAAGCTCGGCGTGCCCGCCAGCCTGCAGTCGATCGCCGTAAACACCTCGTTTTTGATCATGAATGCGATCGTAAACAGCTTTGGTGTGAATGCTTCTGCAGCGGTCGGTCTGTGCGGCAAGTTCAATTCCTTCGCTATCCTCCCTACCGTTGCTATGCAGCAGTCTGTTTCCGCCGTGGCAGCCCAGAATATTTCTGCGAAGATGTACGACCGCGCGAACAAGACTCTCAGCGCAGGCCTTGCCATTTCCCTGCTCTTCGGCGTGAGCGCTTTTGTGCTCTCTCAGTTCTTCCCGGAGCAGATCCTGCACATTTTTACCGACGATACAGCCGTCGTCTCCTATGGCGTTTTGTATCTCATGGCGTTCAGTTATGATTATCTCGCCGTTCCCTTCCAGTTCTGCCTTGCCGGCCTCCTGAACGGCTCCGGCAATACGCAGATCTCTATGTTCGGCTCCATCCTCTCTTCTATCATCGCCCGCATGCCCCTTGCGATCTTCTTGAGTCGTACCGCTCTCGGTCTGGCCGGCGTTGGATATGCTGCGCCTGCGGCAACGCTCGTCGGTGCGGCCGTGCTATCCTGCTTCTATTTTTCCGGTCGCTGGAAGCAGAACCGTACCGGCATCGAACGCGAATAAAGAAAGCCCTCCTTCCGGGAGGGCTTTCTTTATTCTTTGCATAGCTGCGTATTTGTGCAAATTCCGCGCAGAATTAACGCTATTTGATGAAAACCGCGCTCAAACTTCGTTGTAGAAAAACTGCATGGTTGCGGTGCGCCCGCGCAGATTTTATAATGGACATGTGAACCTGTACAGCGTTTCGGACGCTGATCCACTATAAACCACAGGAGGCGGAGAATGATGAAACTTGGCGTCAATTCGGTTCTGTTCAAGCCCTTCCCTGTTGAAGAAGCTCTTCGGCTGATCAAAATGGCCGGTTACGACGGCGTGGAGATCGCCGCGATCAAGGGCATGTGCGAACATCTCGATCTGGACAATATGGAAGAATCAGTTGCAAAAATCCGCAAGGCACAGGAAGAGACAGGCCTTGAACTCCTATCCATGGAACTGGCCAGTCAGGATCCCATCCGTCTGCGCAAGGCCTGCAAGGCAGCGAAGCTGCTGGGCATCCCGATCATCAATGTCGGCCCCACCGGCAAGAGCGGCGCTGAAGGCGATCTGGAAGCGTGCATCGAAACGCTCAAAAACAGCGCGGCCATCTGCTCTGCCTACGGCATCAGCCTGTGCTGCAAGGCGCATGTCGGCGCTTCTCTCTATAACACCGAAACCACCCTCGCCGCTATGGAAGCGATCAAGAACGAGGCCTTCGGCGTGGACATGGACCCGAGCCACATCTACCGCGCCGGCGAGCTGCCCGAAGAGGCCCTGCCGAACGTTATCAGCCGCGTGAAGCATATCCACATCCGCGATTGCATCGGTCGCGGCCCCGGCCCCGGCGCTCCGCTGGAGCAGACCTGCGGCGTTGGCGAGATCAACCTCTACGGCTATTTCAAGGCACTTGCCGCCGCGAATTACGAAGGCCCGGTCTGTCTGGAAGTCATCGGCCCGGACCAGCCGCTGGAAGCCTGCATGACCATCGCTGCCGAAAGCTACGGCTATATGAACGCATGCCTCAAAACTCTGGGCGCCCGCTGAGATAAAGGAGGACAAAATCATGAGCAAGAAACCGAATCTTCTCTTTTTCGGTATCGATTCCCTGCGCCGCGACCATATGAGCCATTACGGCTATTCCCGCAATACTACCCCCCACATGGCAGCCTATGCCAAACAGGGAATCACCTTTGAGCATATGTTCTCTGCCCATATCCCCACCACTCCGGGCTACGCCTCCATGCTCACCGGGCGCGATTGCTTCGGCACCGACGTCGTTGCGCTCGCGCAGAAAGAGATCATCGAGGGCGTTCCGGTGCTGGCCGAGATCCTGCGCGATCAGGGCTACAACACCACCTGCGTCGGCTTTGAGGGCAATGCGGCCGGCCGCGGTTACGATAAGTACATATCCTTCCCCGGCTGGGGCCCGGACCATGACGACGGCCGCGCGCACAAGGCGCAGAACCTGAACGACGTCGTTCTGCCCGAGCTGGACAGACTCGCTGCCGACGATAAGCCCTTCTTCCTCTTCATGCGCCATATGGACCCGCACTCCCCCTATCTGCCGCCCGTCCCGTTCCAGGACATGTTCTTCCAGGGCGATGCGTTCGACCCGGAAGACAAGCGCATGCAGAAGGTATACGATTTTAAGCCCTTCGGCGATTATATCGGCTCCTGGGTGCCTAAGGGATGCACCAATCCCGATTATGTCATCGCCCAGTACGATGCCGCCGTCGCCTATATGGACACCTGCATCCAGCAGGTCATCGAAAAGATGAAGGCGCTGGGCATCGAGGAAGACACCATCGTCGTGTTCGTTTCCGACCACGGCGAGACCCTGTACGATCACGACTGCTATTTCGATCACCACGGCATGTACGATCCCACTCTGGTCGTTCCGTTCATGATCGTCTGGAAGAACCACCTGCCCGAGGGCGTTCGCATTGGCGATTATTGCCAGCTCAAGGACGTCACCCCCACTCTGCTGGACGTGATGGGCATCGAGACCGACCTGTCCATGGAAGGCGTGAGCCTGATGAAGTGCGTGCGCGGCGAAGAGCGCGCCGAAGAGCAGGAGTTCTATATCACCGAGTGCACCTGGATGCGCAAGCACGGCTGGCGCACGCCCGAATGGAAGCTGATCGTCTCGCTCGAGCCCGACTTCCATTTCAAGCCCATGGTGGAGCTGTACAACCTGATCGAAGATCCGGAAGAGTACAATAACCTCGCCGAACCCCGTCCCGAGATCGTCGAAATGCTCAAGGCCCGCATGGAAGCGTGGATCGCCAAGCGCACCGGCGAGACCGGCCGCGAAGCCCCCATCATGAACAACTTCCTCATGAACGACCGCCCCTTCACCAGCAGCCAGGAAGCCTACGAGAGCAAGTACATCGGCGGCATCGAAGACGCTGTGAAGCTGCAGAAGAAGTAAACGGAGGGAAGCATTATGCTCCGAGTATGCGTCATCGGCATGGGCCACATTGGCAATCTGCACGCCCGCATCTATAAAGAGGACGAGCTTGTCGAACTGTGCGCCGTGTGCGATATCATCCATGAACGCGCAGACGAGGCCGCTGCGAAGCTGGGCGTAAAAGCCTATTACGATGCGCCCACCATGCTGCGCGAAGTCAAGCCCGATCTGGTATCCGTCGCCACCGGCGGATACGAATATTCTTCCGACCACTGCCTCCCCACCATTCAGGCGCTGGAAGCCGGCTGCCACGTGCTTTGCGAAAAGCCGATCTCCAATTCCATCGAAGACGGCCAGCGCATGGTCGATACCGCCAGGAAGATGGACCGCTGCTTCGCACTGGATTTCAACCACCGCTTTACCGATGCAGCTCGCGCGGCCAAGAGGTGGCAGAACGAAGGCCTGATCGGCGATCTGCTCTTTTGCAATATGGCGCTGTGGATCGGCAAGCCGCAGGATTTTGAATCTCCCTACTACCATCTCAAGGCGCTCAATCCCCATTCCTGCGAGATCATCCGCTATTTCATGGGCCCAGTAGAAGCCGTGCAGTGCTTTGCCATGAAGGCCCCCGGCCGCACCATCTGGTCCACCGCCAGCATCAATATGAAGTTCAAAAACGGCGCGGTCGGTCATCTGACCTCCAGCTACGATATCGCGCGCGGACATCCCATGGAGCGCTGCGAAGTCGCCGGAACCAAGGGCAGGCTGGTTTTTGAAGATATGTGGCGCGAGGCCACCCTCTACCCCGCCGGAAACCCGGAAAAGCGCGTCTATACAAACCCCGTCTTTGGCGGCTTTGCCAATTTTGACGATACCTTCCGCGACAGGATCCGCTCTTTCGTGCGTCAGGTCGCATCCGGTGCAAGGCCCGATCAGATCGACGGCTCCGGTCAGCAGGGCCTCGATGCGCAGAAGGTGATCCACGCTGCGATCGAATCGCTCGATACCGGCAGGATCGTGTATCTGGACGAGATGTTCCCGGAGAAGATGTAAATGAGCAGCACCGTATTTTTGCGGGAATTCCTGCTGCCGGGAGGGCCGCTGGCCGCGGTCAGCCCCTCCAGGCATGCCGGGGTCGAAATGCACGATCACGACTACTACGAGCTGGTCTACATCGAAGAGGGCACGAGCCTGCACGATCTGGAAGGGCGCACCAACCTCATCATGTCCGGCGATCTTCTGATCATCGCCCCGGGCAGGCAGCATCGCTACATCGGCCAGACCGATATGCGCCTGTATAACTGCATGTTTACCGAGCAGACAGTCCATTCCTGCGGCGATTTTGCCCCGGCCGAGCTGATTTCACACCTATTCCCTTCCGATTCCGGCTTTGCACAGGTCCATCTGGAGCTTGGCGAACGCGCGCAGATCAAAGAACGCCTTCTTGCCATCGAACGCGCTCTGAAAGACCAGGGATTTGGCTGGAAAACCGCCGTGGAGGCGGAGATCACTCTGCTTCTTCTGGACTGCTCGCGTATCTGCGGCCGCTACGCTCAACAGGGCGGCGAACTTAAGCAGTACGTTGGCTATGCCGCCTCGGCCATGCGCTTTATCGACAGGCATTTTGCCGAGGATATATCTGTTGCAGACGTCGCCGCGCATGTCGGCCTCTCGCCGGATTATCTCACGCGCCAGTTCAAGCAGGTCACAGGCGTCGCGCCGGTCACGTATTTAAGGCGCTTCCGCCTTGCAAGGGCGATGGAATATCTCGACGACGGCAGATCGGTCACCGATACCGCCGCGCTCGTCGGCTTCCAGTCCCTTGCGCATTTTTCCCGCGAGTTCAAGCAGGAGCTCGGCATGAGCCCCTCGCAATACCGTAAAAAACACCTGAGCGAACCCCTTGCAGACCTATATTAAGGAGGAAAAAATATGGCTATTCTTTGCGCTGTTATCGGTATGGGCGGCATCGGACACACCCATGCGCGCTGTTATCAGGCGAACCCTCTGGCAAAGCTGGTTGCCGTCTGCGACTATGTCAAGGAAAAGGCGGACAAGGCTGCGGCGGAATTCGGCGTTCCCGCGTTTTACGATGCCGAAGAAATGCTCAAGGCGATGCCCGAGATCGAAAATGTCTCCGTGACCACCTCCGGTCTTGAAAACGGCGGCATGCACTTTGAACCCGCTATGCTCGCGCTGAGCTACGGCAAGCATGTTCTGGTCGAAAAGCCCATCTGCGCCGATATCGACGACGCCCGCGAAATGGTGAACTATGCGCTCAAGAACAAGCTGTATCTCGGCTGCGATCTGAACCACTATTTCACCGGCCCCGCAAACGATGCCAAGCAGATGCAGAAGGACGGCAAGGTCGGCGAACTGGTCTATTGCATCCATAAGGTCGGCTTCAACGGCACCGAGGCTTCCTACGGCGGCAAAATGAGCCCCCGCTGGATGACCCCCTACTCCCATGTCAAGGCCTTCTGCGCCCATCCGTTCTCCGTCATGCGCTATTTCTGCGGCGATATCGTCGCCGTACAGGCCTTTATGGATCGTCCCGGCTTCCGCCGCACGGCCGAAGACCCGATGCTCTCCATCAATTCCATCCACGTGAAGTTTGCCAACGGCGGCGTGGGCTATCTCATCTCCCAGCGCGGCGATGCCATGTTCGGCTACGGCGGCTGGTGGAGCTATGAGCATTGCGGCACCCGTTCCACCTTCGCCATCGAAAACTGCGTGGAAAAGCTGCACGTCTGGGATCCGGCCAACGGCAACGGTGCCGGCTCCATGGCCACTCCGGCCCCTGTGACGACCGATTACGGCGTATCCAGCTTTGATTCCACTTTCCCGAACCGCATCGGCGCTTGGTTGGAAGATATCACCAACAAGGTGCACCCCGAAAACGTGCGCGCCAGCGGCCGCGATGCTCTGGCCACTCTCGAATACACCTTCGCTGCGATGCAGAGCTACGAAAACGGCGGCGAGCTGATCGTCCCGCATAAGCTGCCTGCGATCCACGGCGACGTTTCCTTCATCTACTGATCCAGTTTGCATTTCCCCCGCTGGAGCGATGCTTCAGCGGGGGTTCAGGAAGTGTATGGCTTTGAAAAAGACGAACTTTGTGTTCCTGCTGGCAGATCAGTTCCGCGCGGACTGTATTTACGAAGGGAACCGTTATGGTGTGCAAACGCCGAACCTGAACTCTTTGGCCGCAGAAGGCGCTGTATATACCAATGCCTTCACGCCGATGCCCGTGTGCGCCCCCGTGCGCCAGTCTCTCCTGTGCGGAAGACATCCGGACGCAATCGGCGCCTTCTGGAATTACGATTTTTTTGCCACAAAAACGGTCCAGCCCGGCGATACATGGCCGGAAGATTTGCATGCACAAGGGTATAAAGGGGCCTATCTTGGCAAATGGCATTGCTCGCCGGAATTCGGGCCGAAG
>JAFQGN010000119.1 GCA_017398245.1 Clostridia bacterium
CGGCTGTGCTATTACCCTATCGTGGCTGCGTTGTCATTTGAGATAAAAAGATATATCCCCTTAAATGGTTTCTTTTCGGGGAGCGCGAGGGGGCCTTTTCTTTTTCTAAAGAAAATGCCCCCACGCATTATATGCTGTATCTGTTACTTGCCCGGGCGTTCGAGCTTGATATCCACAAACTGGCCGCCCTGGCACCACTGGAGATACTCCAGCGCATGCTTCTGGCCGGTCATTTCCCAATCGCGGGAATAGAAGGGATCGTGATAGCCTTCGATGGTGATGTCGCTCTCGTAGCCGTGCTGATGCAGGATGGCGAAGATCTTGCGCCAGTCGGTCTCGCCGAAGCCGGGGAAGCGCATGTCGGCGAATTCTTCGCCGGAGATGACGCCTTCAGCGGCGATCAGATCGTGCTTGATGATGGCGTCCTTGCCGTGCATGTGGTACACCTTTTTGATGTAGCGGCGCAGGTTGGCCACGGGCTCGACGAGCTGGGCCATCTGGTGTGCGGGCTCCCATTCGAGACCGAGGGAATCGGACGGAACGGCGTCAAACATCATATCCCACGCGCGGGCGTTGAAGCCGATGTTGCAGGTGGTCTTCTTCCAGGTGCCGCCCATGGGGCAGTTTTCGATGCAGATCTTCACGCCGTTGTCTTCCGCGCGCTTGGCCAGCTCGGAGAAGACTTCCTTGAACTTGGGCATGGCGGCGTCAACGCTGTCGCCTTCCAGCGCGCCGGCAAAGGTGCCGACCAGCTTGATGCCCATCTTCGGGGCGATATCGATGCACTTTTCCAGCAGGGCCTTGTGCTCCTCGTACTGCAGCGCATTGCAGTAGTAGCCCAGAATGCTGATCGGCGCGCCGATCTCTTCGCGGCTCATCTTGGCAACATCCGGCAGACCGTTGATGATCTCTTCGGTGATGCGCATGTGGTGGTTGATGGCAAAGCTTTCGTAGCCGATCTCCTTGAGCTTCGGAGCCCACTCCTTGAATACATTTCCGGGTACGCAGGTGCCGATCGGGATATGACGCATAGCGATATCATCCTTCCCATTTTTCATTTGCATTCGCTTCATTGCGGCAAAAGCCACTGTATACAGTATATATCGAACGGGCAAAAAAGGCAATGCAAAACAACGGCTTGCCAAGAGGTGAAAAACAGGATATAATTAAAGTCAGAGATAGTCAAACGGAGGTGAACGATATGGCGCAATTGAGCGATTCCATAGAAAAGTTCATCAAAGCAATGATGCAGGAGGAAATGCAGATCGACCTGCGGCGCAACGAGCTTGCGCAGCATTTCGGCTGCGCGCCTTCGCAGATCAACTATGTGCTGGCCACGCGCTTTTCGGTGGATCACGGGTATCTGATCGAATCACAGCGGGGCGGCGGCGGATATGTGCGCATCGTGCGCATCAAGCAGCGCAGCGATGGGAACCTTTTAAATGTATTGCTTGAACGGATCGGCAATTCGGTCAGCGAGGAAGAGGCGGTCGGCGTGATCCGGCAGATGCTCACCTCGCGCATGGTGACCGAGCGCGAGGCGAAGCTGATGCGCTCTGCCGTGGGCAAAAACGCGCTTGCGCTGCCCGTGAGCGCGAAGGACGTGCTGCGCGCATCGGTTTTGCGCGAAATGTTGGTGCAGGCGTTCCGGAATTATGAGGAGGCGAAGCGGGATGGCTCTGTGTGAAGAATGCGGCCTGAGGCCGGCGAGCATACGGCTGGGGATGATCATCAACGGCCAGAAACAGGAAAAACGGCTGTGCCCGGAATGCATGGCGAAAATGCAGAAAACGCTGCCCGGGCTGAACATTGGCGACCTTGCGGGCGTGCTCAGCGGCATCATGGGCGGCAAAAAAACGGTGCGCAAGGGGCATGAACAGCCGCCGGAGGACGAAAACTATATGCAGCTGAGCTGTCTTAGCTGCGGAACGACCTACGAAGAGTTCCAGAAAAGCGGCATGGTCGGCTGTTCGAACTGCTATAAGGCGTTTCATGAGCCCATCGAGGCGTTACTCACGCGCGTGAGCGGTCATCAGCAGCATGTGGGCCGCGTGCCGGGCGGAAAGGGCTCCGCGCTTTCCAATAAGCTGGCGGTAGACCGGCTCAAGCAGAGGCTGGTGCGCGCCATTGCCGATGAAGAATACGAAGAAGCCGCACTCCTGCGCGATCGCATCCGCGCGCTCACCGCGCAGATCGAAATGAAGGAAACGGCCGGGCTGAAGGGGGCGGACACGCATGAATGAGATCTACTATGCCGCGCCCGATCAGGACGTGGCGGTATCCAGCCGCGTCCGCCTTGCGCGAAACTATCAGGATGCGCCCTATATGCCCAAAATGACCGAGGAATGGGCCGAGGAGACCATCCGCCGCGCAAGCGAGGCCATGATGAACGCGCCGGACGCGACGGCCTATGAAGGCGTGCGCATGAAGGATCTTTCCGAAAACGAGCAGCAGGAGCTGGTGGAGCACCGGCTCATCAGCTACGATCTGCTCAAGTTTACCGATTATGCCGCCGCGCTGCTCTCCAGCGGGCGCACCGTAACGGTCATGATCAACGAAGAGGACCATGTGCGCGTGCAGGGGCTTCTTCCCGGCATGCAGCTGGACAGAGCCGCGGAAATGGCCTTTCGCACAGACGACGCCCTTTCCCAGCACGCGGCCTTCGCCTTTGACAGCCAGTGGGGCTATCTCACGGCATGTCCGGCCAATGCCGGCACGGGCATGCGCGCAGGCGTGATATTGCACCTGCCCGCGCTGCAGGCTGCGGGGCAGATCGGCGCGCTCGTACAGAACATGGCCAAGATCGGCATCACCATCCGCGGCCTGTACGGCGAGGGCAGCGATGCGCTGGGCGGCTTGTATCTCATGTCCAACCAGGCCACCCTCGGCCGCAGCGAGGAGGACATCCTGCGCTCGCTGGAGGCCTCCGCCGCGCAGATGTGCACCCACGAGCGCGAACTGCGCGATGCCCTGCTCAGGCAGGATCGGCTCGCCGTGGAAGACAAACTCATGCGCAGCGTCGCCGTGCTCCGTGAGGCGCGCATCCTGCGCCTTGGCGAATTCATGAAGTACATGTCCGATCTGCGCCTTGCCTGCGCCATTGGCATGATGGACGCGCCGCTCGCGCTGATCGACGAGCTGATCATGGATCTGCAGCCCGGCTCCGTCCGCGCCCATGCAAAAGAAAACCTCACCGAACGCCAGGTGGACGAAAAGCGCGCGGAGCATATGCGCGCCGTGATGCGCACCGAGCATTTCAAACAGTAAACAAAACCGGAGGAAAACAAACTATGGCATTCTTTTCCCGTTTTACCGAACGCGCGCAGCGGGCTCTTGTCGCCGCGCAGAGAGAGGCTGCTTCCCTCGGCCGCAATTATGTGGGCACGGAGCATCTGCTCATCGGCGTTCTGACCGACCCCGGCGCGGCAAGGCCCATCCTTGGCGATATCACGCCGGATAAAGCAAAGCAGACGGTCGTCGAGCTGCTCGGCATGGGAGACACCCCCGCCGGCAGCAAGGCCATGAGCTACACTCCCCGCACTAAAAAGGTGCTGGAGCTTTCGGCCAAGGAAGCGCGCGATCTCAAGCAGAATTACATCGGCACCGAGCACCTGCTCCTTGCCCTCATGCGCGAGCGCGAAGGCGTGGCCGCGCATGTGCTGGTCAAGCTCGGGCTTGATCTCAACAAAGCGCGCGAGGAGCTTTTGCGCGCGCTAGGCGCGGGGGCAGAGGAGACCATCCAGCCCGATGGGCGCATCGAACCCAAAGAGACCCCCATGCTGGATCAGTACGCGCGCGATCTGAATAAAGCCTCTCAGGCCGGCGAGCTCGACCCGGTCATCGGCCGCGCGCAGGAGATCGAGCGCATCGTGCAGATCCTCTCCCGCCGCAC
>JAFQGN010000120.1 GCA_017398245.1 Clostridia bacterium
CGGATGCGGTCGGTGCGGTAGGCAAAAGAGCCGTCTGCGCCGTTTTTTGCCCTGCCGATGCGCTCCAGCGGGCGCTTCCAGTCTTTTCGGTCGATATAGCGATGCTTGACTCCCATAGTTCCTCCATGATCGGGATATTTCTGAAAAAAGCAGGCGCGCCGGGCCTTTCCGAATGCGGGAGGGCCGGGCGCGCTATGATGCTGTTATCTGCCGCGGCCTGCTCCGCCGCCTCGGGAAGAACCGCCGCCGCCGACGCGCGGGCCGCCTCCGAAGCCGCCAAAGCCGCCGGGACGACCACCTCCGCCGCCGCGATGGCCGCCGAAGGGGCCGAACGGGAACGGGCCAGGCCCATAATGGTGGTAATATCCGCCGAAGGGATGGCCGGGCCGGAACGGGCCGCGGCGTCTCCTGCGCGGGACGGTCCTTCTGCCCAGACCGCCGCAGGCGATCAGGAGAAGGATAGCGATGAGAAAACCGGTGGACATGGGTTGTGTACTCCTTCCGGATGCTGTGTGCAGGCCTTGCCGGGAATAGCATCCGTTACAGCCTGCGGGTCGCTTTTTCGCCTGCGCCGGGAATGACGTTCGGTGCAGCCTGTGGGCCTTTTTCGTCTGCGCCGGGATCGGCGTTCGTTACAGCCTGTGGGCCTTTTTCGTCTGCGTCGGGAGCGGCGTTCGTTATTGCCTGCGGATCACTTTTTGCGCTTGCGCCGGGTGGGCACGGCCCTGCGGCCGATGCCAAGGCAGGCGATCAGAAGCAGTACGATGATCAGATATTCGGTACGCATATCGTTTCTCCTTTTATTTGATCAGCGGCCCCTGCCGCCACCGCCGCCGCGGCTTCCGCCGCCTCCGCCCGAACGGCCGCCCCCAAACGAGGACCTGCCGCCGCCGGAAGAGCGCCCTCCGCCGAAGGAAGAACGGCTGCTTCCGCTAAAGGAAGAGCGTCCTCCTCCGCCATACGAGGAATGGCCGCCTCCGCCGCTGAATTTGGAGCGATGTCCACCGCCAAAGCTTCCGTGATGCATTCCGCCGCCAAATCCGCCATACGGGGAACGGGGCGGATGCGGAGGACGGGGCGGTCTCGGCGCGCGATATCGCGGCCTAAATACGCGCCACGGTCTGAACCACCATATGCTCATGCCCGCAGGCCTTGTTCTGCCGCGGAAGCCATAGGATACCCATCGCAGCGAGCCCACGATCAAACTGAGGGCAAGGATCATCACCACAAGGCGGATAATGCTGCCGAAGAGCCCGAAAATGCTGCCGACAAAGGCAAAGAGCGCACCGAAAAAGCCCAATTTTCTCTGCGGCGCGCGCGTATCGTTCAGCATGCTGCCGCCATAGACCCTGTCATCCTCTTCTTCGAACAGGTCGTCCGCGTCGTATTCGCGATATTTCACGTTCGCGCCGTAGATGCCGGCCACGCGCTCAAAGAGCTTCTCAAAGAGCTTTTCCGCGCCGGCATCATAATTCGCACGGGCAAAATCGGGCTCGAGGTATTTTTCAACCAGTTCGGCAAGATCGCCGGTGGACAGGTTGCGCTCGATTCCGCTGCCCTGCATGTACCAGTAATCTTCCGCGCCGATCTCCATGAGGATGAGCACGCCGTTGTTCTTTTCGGCGGAGCCGATGCCCCACTCCTCGAACATGGTGTAGGCATAATCGCCAAGCTGCATGGAGCCGGCGGAATCGATTGTGGCGATGACGATCTGCGCGCCGCAGGCTTCATAGAGGGCGTCGTTATTGAGGACGATGGTGGCCTCGGTGTCGTCCGTGAGCACGTTCGCGCCATCGTAGACATAGAACAGGTCGTTAGGCTGCACGACGGCCAGCGCGGAAAGCGGCATGGCCAGCGCAAGCAGCGCACAAACGAGCCAGACAAGGGTCTTTTTCATTTCCATTCTCCTTTTTGCATCAGCGGAACAGAGTGAGCTGGCCGACGCCGGAGACCATGGCCACGAGATTGGCCGGGAAGACTCCGATGGTGCGGTTGAATTCCTCGGCAAGGGAATTGTAGCCGTCGCGCGAGATAGTCAGGCCGCGGGAGGTGAATTCCTTATACTGGGAAAGGGCGTAGGTGGCGTCGGTTTCGGAAAGATCTGCGTTTTCCAGCTCGGTATACAGAGCTTCCACCGTGCGGCCGAGCGCATCGTTGGCGCGCTTCATGGCCGAGGTATCGTCGTTTTTCACGTTCACAATCTCGTTCGCAGCCGCCTCGGCTTTCTGTCCGATATCCTGCGGAATCTCGTTATAGCGCAGGGCAAGAGCAGCGAGATTATAGGCGCAGTCGGCACGTTCCTGCAAGTCGGTATAGACGCACAGGCCATCGCCGTTCACGCCGGTACGGAAGACCTGCATGACATCGGCCCGGAGGGAGCGCAGCCCTCCCCCGCCGCTGAGCGCGATGGAAAGCACGACGACGACGGCCAGCACGATGAACGCGAGGGGCCTGTTTTCATTGATCTTATTCTTCATTTAGTTCCTCATCTCCAGAAGCTTAGCCTTGAGCTGGTTTTCGATGGCGCGCAGTTCACCCTCCGCTGCCTGACGCTTGGCGCGGCCTTCCTGCTGGATGGAGAGCACTTCGTCCATGGTTTCGATGAGAGTGGCGTTGGTCTGGGTCAGGGTCTCGATATCGACGATGCCGCGTTCGGCCTCGCGCGCGGTGGCGGTGGTAGCCATCTTGAGGGCTTCGGCGTTGCGCTTGAGCAGATCGTTGGTCAGATCGGTCACGCTCCTCTGGGCTTCCATGGCGCTCTGGCTATGGCCGAGGCCGAGGGCGAGCACCATCTGGCTCTTCCAGAGCGGGATGGTGTTGACCAGAGAAGACTGGATCTTTTCCGCCATGAGCTGGTTGGAGTTCTGGATGAGGCGGATCTGCGGGGCCATCTGGATGGAGATATTGCGGGTCAGTTCCAGATCGTGCACCTTTTTCTCAAAGCGGTCGATCTTATTGGCCAGATCGTTGGCGGCCTGCGCGTCCTCCGGAAGGCCGGAAGCCTGCGCGCGTTCGCGCGCCTGCGCAAGCTCGGTTTCGCGCACCTGCACAAGACGGCGCTTGCCGGCCTCGATATACATGGAGAGCTCCTTGAAATACTTGAGGTTCTCTTCATAGAGCATATCAAGGGTGGAAATATCCTTCAGAAGGGTGATCTGGTGGCCTTCGAGGGCTTCCACGATGGTATTGACGTTGGTTTCTGCCTCTTCGTAGCGGGCCTGCAGCTGGCTGAGCTTATTGCCGGCCTTTTTGAACAGGCCGAAGAAGCCGCGGGGCTCGTCCTCTTCGATGGAGAAGCCGCGAAGCTCGGTCACAAGGCCGGTGATCATATCGCCCACCTGGCCGAGATCGTTGGTCTGGACATTGGCCAGAGCGGTGTCAGAGAAAGAGGCGATATTCTGCTGCGCCTGAGCGCCGTAGGAGAAGACGAGGGTGGCATCCTTGATGTCGATCTGCTTGGAGAAGGTTTCGATCATCTCGTTCTCTTCCGGGGTGTAGACGGGCTCCATGGGCGCGGGTTCAGGCTTCTTTTCCACGATGGGGGCGGGTTCGGTGGTGTTCAGGTTCGGCGTCAGAGTCAGCTTGATTTCGCTCATTTGATGTTGTCCTCCTTCATGATCTTCCTGACGCCGTCATCGGTCAGACCGTCTGCGGCGATCATGGCTTCCATTACGTCGATATCGCTGGAGACGTCCATGGCCTCCGCGCGATACAGGTTATCGAGTTGCTTTTCGAAGGCGTCGGCGATCATGCCGATGCTGGAGCGGATATCGGCAAGGGCTTTGCCGACGTGCTCGCCCTGGCCGCCCACTTCGCGCAGGGTGAAATAATGCTGCATGAGCTTGGCGGTGGTGGGCAGGTAATAGTTCATGAACTTTCGCACCTGCTGGGCCTTTTCAGGCTTCTGGGCAACGGCCTCGAAGACCTTCATGCCAGCGGCGTACATGCGCTCGATCTGGCTGTCGATCGACTCGTCGCCTGTGGGCTTTTCCTTGAGCGCGCGCAGCTGGGCGCGGCCGTCTTCCACCTGCTTGTCGACATCCTTATTGCCGGTATCGATCTTGCTTTCGACTTCGACCTCGCGGCCCTTGAAGAACAGGCGCTCGCTGAGCAGGTAGGCAAAGACGCTCCAGACCACGGCCCAGAGGAAGGCCTTGCCGGTGTAGAGCGGGTTCTTCATGGAGTACAGGGCAAAAACCGCTGCGGCGATATAGACCGGCCATGCCGATCGGATCCGTTTCTTCTTCATTGCATCGCTTCCCTTCATACTTATTATTGTACCCGAAAGTGGGCCGCAAGGCAATAAAAACAGACCATAAACCTGCAACCGGTATTCGAAATGTCGGTTTTCGCGCTTTATCGTCTGTTCGTTTAGGCCCATAAAAAGCCCCGGGAGAGATCGTTTCTCCCGGGGCGAAGGTTTTAGCGGATGATCTTTTCTGCTGCGTCGAGGGCGTTTTCGGCGATGATATCGGCCTCGTGTCCGGCCCATGTACGTCGGAATTGGGCAAGACTTGCGCGGCCGCCGCCGGTGCGCACGAGCACGCCTTTGCAGCGCGCGTTGTGCGCAAGGACGATCTCGTTTTTGCCCATATCGCCCACAACAAAGCATTTTTGCACATCCAGACCGTATTTTTCCACGCAGATATCCACAAGGCCGGTCTTCGGCTTTTTGCAGGCGCAGCCTTCGGCATTGGTATGCGGGCAGACGAGCAGATCATCGATGAAGGGGCCGAAGAGCGTGCGGATGCGGTTTTCGTGGGCCGCATAGGTTTCCGGGGAAAGCTCGCCCTTGCCGATGCGGCTCTGGTTGGTGACGATGATGTTCAGAAAGCCGGCTCTTTTTGTGGTTTCGAGCGCTTCCTTTGCAAAGGGGAACGGTTCGAACTCCTCGATTTTACCGGTGGCCTCTCCGCCAAGAGTTCCCTGCAGATCCCAGAAAACAGCTTTTTTCATGGTCATTTCACCGTGGGGGCGTTGGGCTGGAAGTAGACCGTCTGGCCGGGTTCCACGCTCTTGGTGATCCAGACGTTCGCGCCGATGGTGCAGCCGTCGCCGATGGTGGTGCGGCCGCCGAGGATGGTGGCGTTGGCATAGACGACCACATGGCTGCCGATATTCGGGTGACGCTTGATGCCCTTGACCGGGTTGCCGTTTTCGTCCAGCTCAAAGCTCTTTGCGCCAAGGGTGACGCCCTGGTAAAGCTTGACATGATCGCCGATGACGGTGGTTTCGCCGATGACGAGGCCGGTGCCGTGGTCGATGAAGAAATATTCGCCGATCTTTGCGCCGGCATGGATATCGACGCCGGTGCGCTCGTGGGCGTATTCGGTGAGCATTCGCGGGAGGAAGGGGACGTCCATTTCATACAGCACGTGCGCGACGCGATAGACCGAGACCGCGAAAATGCCCGGATAGCAGATGAGCACCTCTTCGCGGCAGCGGGCGGCGGGGTCTCCCTCATAGAGGGCTTCGATATCGGTGCACAGTTCGCGCTTGATGCGCGGAAGCTGCGCGATGAATTCGTCCGTCATATCGGCCGCATCGCCCTTGCGCCCGCAGCAATCGTAGGCGAAGGCGGATTCCAGCAGGGCACGCAGGCCGTAGCGTATGCGCGAAAGGCGCGCTTCCTGCGAAAGGTTGCCGTCGCCGGCTTCCTGCAAGGTGAAATAGCCGGGAAACAGCAGCGCCTGGATATCCTTTATCCATTTTACTGCATCGGCGCGGCTGGGGATGGGCACGGTCGGGTCTGCGCCGCGCAGGCCGGATTCATAGCCGATGGCATCCAGCTGGTTGAGCGTTTCGAGGATCAGTTTATCGTTCATGGTTTCCACCTTTCTTATATAGGGAGTACGCCAGAGGGGCCTGCTTCCTTTGGCAATTTCAA
>JAFQGN010000121.1 GCA_017398245.1 Clostridia bacterium
ACCACCTTTTCGCCCTTTTTGATCTCCTGATCCACGCCCTTGAGAACGTGCAGCTCTCCGAACGATTTTTCAAGCCCTTTAACGGATATCACTCTTGCGCAGCCTCCCTTCGATGATGCCGAAGACCTTGGTCAGAATGGTCACCAGCACCAGATAGATGACCGCCACCGCGATCAGCGGGAAAAACGCGCTGTAGGTGCGGCTGCGGATGAAATCGCCCGCCTTGGAAAGGTCCATCAGGCCGATAAAGCCCACGACGGAGGTCTCCTTGAGCAGAGTGATGAATTCGTTGAACAGAGACGGGATGATGATCTTGATCGTCTGCGGAAGGACGATGAGCAGCATGGTGCTCGCCGCGCCAAGGCCCAGCGAACGGCCGGCCTCGGTCTGGCCCTTATCGACCGCCAGAATGCCGCCGCGCACCATTTCGGAAACGTACGCCGCCGAGTTGACCGAGAAGGTAACCATCGCGGCCACGATCTTGCTCGGCGCAGCCAGAACGATGTAGTAGATGATCATCAGCTGCACGACGACCGGCGTTCCGCGCACGACATTCACATACAGCGTGGAGACCCCGCGCAGCAGCCCGTTTTTGGAAAGACGCATCAGCGCGATGACGCTGCCCAGCACGACGCCCGCAACGCAGCTCACGCCGGAGATCTTCAGCGTGGTTGTCAGGCCGTCCACCAGCATCTTCCAGCGGTCCTCACGAATCAGGTTGCGCTCAAATTCATACGCAACGCCCGCGATCTTCTGTTTAATCACGTTCAGGATTTCGGCCACAGGCGCGGCCGCAAAGAACTGATCTTCCAGCACGGAAAGCGTGCCATCGGAATATTTCGTCGCGATCGCTCCGTCCAGAGAGTCGATCAGCGTCTGCGCGCCTTCACGCGCCGCGATGACGAATTCCTTGCCCGAAAGGTCGATCTTCTCGCCCTCCAGCGTCTTCACCTCGCGCCCGGTAAAATACGCGCGCGTCTTGAGCGGCGCATCGGCAAGGCCGCTTTTCTCGCCCGCAGCCAGGTCGATCTCGCCGTTTTCAAGCGCCTCGGACAGAGTGCCCTCTTCCACCATGCGCAGCACATAGGCGTTCTGATCGCCGTCGGCAAGATATTCTTCCGCGTTTTCCAGCGAAACGCCCTGCTCGGCGAGCCATTCCTCGCTGCGATAGCCCTTGGACTCGAACACGCTCGCCACGATCTGCCCGTCCAGGCTCTCCGCGGGCGTTTCTCCGGCCATATAGGCCGCTTCGTCCTTCGCAAAGCCGATGACCAGCACCGACTTCTGCTCATATGATCTCGACAGACGCGTTTCGTCCGCCTTTTCGCGGATCGAGTCGCCCACCGTCGTATTCATCGTATCCGTATTGATCGTCTTCCCAGCCAGCGCATAGGCCGCGGGCATGCCCGCGTTCAGAACGATCGCAAGTGCAAAAAGCACGCTCAGGAGCCTTACGCTCATTTTCTTTCTGTTCATCAACGATATCCTTTCGCTCCCGCTTCCTTCCTGTCGAAAAAACGGAAGCGTGTCTTCGTGGGGATACGTCGGGGGCGCCGCCCCCGAACCCCTGCTTAAGGGACATTGTCCCTTAAGAATCCCATATATGAGGAAATCCTGTATCAAAAGTCATCTGGTCTTCCCGTCCCCGGCATCAGCCGAAAGGAAAGACCCTCTGCCCGGCATAACAGCCAAAGCAGCAATACGAAACCGGATGCAATTTCAGTATTTCTTCAAAGAACAAAAACCACCGGTGCACAGGAAGCCGCCGGAAGCCCGTTCGGGCCCCGGCGGTCTTTCTTATCTGCAATTTTCTGCAGGATTATTCCGCATCAGCGTTCTCTTCCATGAAGTAGGTGGCATACAGCTCGTCGAACAGGCCGGATTCCTTCAGCGCGGCGATGCCGGCGTTGATGGTGGCCATTTCTTCTTCAGAGCCCAGGCGCATAACGATGCCGTACTGCTCCAGCTCGAAGCTGTCGTCCTCGATGACGACCAGGCCGCCCAGCTGGCCAGCCAGCACGCGGGAGGGAGCGATGTCGGTCACGACGGCGTCGAGGGTGCCCCTCTGCAGATCCATCATGGCTTCCAGAGCCTTGGTGTAGCGTTCCACGGTGGCGCCTTCGATTTCGGAAGCGATCAGGTCGCCGGTGGTGCCCTGCTGCACGCCGATCTTCTTGCCCTTCAGGTCTTCAACGGAAGCGATCTCGCTGCCTTCGACCACAGTGATGGCCTGGCAGGCGTCGAAGTAGGGATCGGAGAACAGAACGGATTCAGCGCGCTCGGGATCGATGGTCATGGCAGCGATGACGATATCAGCGTTGCCGCCTTCAAGCTCGGCCAGCAGGAAGTCAAAATCGATGTGGGAGATGGTGAAGTCTTCGCCTTCGACCAGGCCGGCAGAGGTCATGATCGCGCGGATGACGGCGATGTCGAAGCCGTCGATGGAGCCGTCAGAGTTGGTGAACTCAAAGGGCGGATAGTCGGCAGAGGTGATGATGCGATAGAGGGGAGCCTCTTCGGTCTCGGCAATGGCGGTGATGGACATGCACAGCACCAGAGCCATCATAATGGCAAGCAGCTTTTTCATGGGTTTCTTCCTCCTGAAAGTAGTGGTCTTTTTGAGACCCACCTATTATAAATCATATGCACGAATTATGCAATATGGACGCATGCAAAATTTCATTCCGCAGATCGCGGACAAATGTTAGGCTTTCGTGAACTCTGAGCCAAAAATGCTCCGCCGCGCTGAAGTGGTAGTATAATATATACATGCGTGCCGGTCGCCAAAAAATCATATGGCACGCGGAGGTAATTGCATGGATATACTCAAGAGGATCGCGGGCCTTTGCGCAAGATACAAACGCGTGATCTTCGCAGGCCTGCTGCTGCAGACGGGAGTAATCGCCACCAGAATGATCCTGCCTTTCCTGACCAAATCTGTTGTAAACGACGTCATCACCGCCGGCCATACCGAGCTGCTGGGCAGGCTCTGCCTGGGCATCCTCGGCCTGGTCATCGCCCGCGCGCTGTTCACTTATGTGCGCTCGGTCACCTTTGAAAAAGTTTCGCAGGACGTGGCCTACGATATGCGCGTGGGCCTGTACAAGCACCTGCAGGAAATGCCCTACGAGTTTTACGACAAAAACCGCATCGGCGAGATCATGAGCCGCATGACGGGCGACCTCGAGGGCGTGCGCAACCTCATCGCCGGCGGCATCATCACCGCGTACGACAACCTGTTCAATTTTGTCGGCGCGCTGATCTTCATGTCCGTCATGTGCTGGCAGATGACCATCCTCATGCTCATCTTCGCGCCCATCAGCGCGCTGATCGCCTGGCAGTTCCGCAAGCGCGTGCGCCCCATCTTCCGCGCCATCCGCGAGCAGAACGCCGTGCTGAACACCCGCGCGCAGGAAAACCTTGCCGGCGTGCGCGTGGTCAAGGCCTTCGCACGAGAGGACTACGAATCCGAACGCTTCGATGTGGAAAACAAGGAAGTGCTCAACAAGAACCTGGAAGCCACCTGGGTCTGGAGCAAATATGTACCCATCATGGAACTCCTCTCCGGCATGTGCACCCCGGTCGCCCTCATCGGCGCGGCTGTGCTGGCCTCTCTGGATATGATGGACGTGGGCACGTTCGTAGGCGTCACCGGCTATATCTGGATGATCTCCAGCCCCATGAACATGCTCTCCAACATCATCAACCAGGTCACCAACGCCACCACCTCCGCAGAAAAACTCTTCTATTATATTGACCTTGGCGCTTCCATCAAGGAGCCCGAAAACGCCCGCACCGCCGATTTCAAGGGCCATGTCGTGTTCGATCACGTCAACTTCACCTATGGCGGCGCGCCCGTTCTCAAGGACGTCTGCTTCGAAGCCAAGCCGGGCCAGACCATCGCCGTCATGGGCGCGACGGGCTCGGGTAAATCCACCCTTGTCAACCTGATGGGCCGCTTTTACGATATCCAGTCCGGCTCCATCCGCATCGACGGAGTGGACGTGCGCGAGCACAAGCTGCAGCCCCTGCGCCGCGAGATCGGCTATGTGCCGCAGGAGACCTTCCTCTTCTCCGATACGCTGGAGGACAACATCCGCTTCGGCCGGCCCGACGCCACGCACGAGCAGGTCGTTCGCGCGGCCCGCGTCGCTCAGGCGGAAGAGTTCATCGAGCATATGCCCGCCAAGTACGAAACCATCGTCGGCGAACGCGGTCTGGGCCTTTCCGGCGGCCAGAAGCAGCGCGTGGCCATCGCCCGGATGCTCATGCAGCAGGCCCCGGTGATGATCTTCGATGAC
>JAFQGN010000122.1 GCA_017398245.1 Clostridia bacterium
CCCCCCGCCACCCCCGCGCGCCGGGTCTGCCGACCCGGCGCCCTCCGGAGAGGGCTTCGCCCCCTCCGGACCTTCCCCGCAGCGCTCGCCCGGCAGAAAACAGGACATGCGGCGGGCGCGACAGACGATGGGTACATAAGGCGGAGGTCGGCTATGGAAACGAAAGAAGCAAAGCAAAAGGAGAAAAACACATTGGGCCGGGAGATTTTTGAATGGGCGAAGGCGATCGTCATCGCGCTGGTCGCGGCGCTGCTGATCCGCACGTTCGTGTTCGGCCTGGTGCGCGTGGACGGCGCGAGCATGCTGGAAACGCTGCAGCACGGCGATATCATGTTCGTGACCATGTACGACCGCTTCTTTGGCGATTATGAGCGCGGCGAGGTCGTGATCTGCAATTATCCCAACGCGAAGGGCTACCGGGTCAAGCGCGTGGTGGGCCTGCCGGGCGATACGATCGAGATAAAAGACAAGCAGACGTATATCAATGGCGAGCTGCTGGAAGAGGATTATGTGGAGCATCTGCCGCGCACGGCGTTCGGCCCGTACACGGTGCAGGAGGGCGAGTATTTCCTGCTGGGCGATAACCGCACCGTTTCCAAGGACAGCCGAAGCAGCGATGTGGGGCCCATTGCGGAAAAGGAGATCTGCGGCGTTGTGCGCGCGGTCATCTTCCCGTTCAATGCGATCCGTACGGTGAAATAAACGCGGGGCGGAGAGGCTTCTAAGGGGAAAGACCGCGGACGCGCGGGCGAAGAGAGCGGACGAGCCGGTGCAAGTACGGCCCATTACAGTGTAATGGCGCGCGACGTTTGTGCGAAGACAACGGACGGGCCGGAGGCCCCTGCAGTGCAATAATGCGCGACGTTTGGCGCGATAAGGTTTTCAAGGTGAAAAAGCAGGCGCGAGGCGGGTTCACACAGGAACGACGCGGCGCGGGGATCAGGAAAGGACGAGGGCAAATGAGCGAAGAGAACAAGGGCAGGAAGCTTCTGGAAATGCGCGAAGAGGAGCCGAAGAAGAAAAAGAAGGGCTTCGACTGGAAAAAGGAACTGCGCGAATGGGCGGTGTCCATTGTGGTGGCGCTGGTCGCCTTCGTGCTGATCCGCACGTTCCTGTTTACCATGATCCGCGTGGACGGCGAAAGCATGCTCGAAACGCTGCAGCACGGCGACAGGCTGTTTGTGAGCGTGCTGGACGTGCGCCTGGGCGGCGTGGAGAATGAAGATATCATCATTTGCAAATATCCGGGCGAGGGCAACGTCTATTTTGTCAAGCGCGTGATCGCTCAGGAAGGGCAGACGGTGGAGATCAAGGACGGCGTGACGTATGTGGACGGCGTCGCGCGAGAAGAGGAATATATCGACCACAGGCCTACGCGCGATTTCGGCCCCTACACGGTGGAAGAGGGCGACGTATTCGTGATGGGCGACAACCGCGCCAACTCCCGCGACAGCAGGCAGGTGGGCGCGCTGGATGAGGATATGATCGTGGGCAAGGTACGCTTTGTCTGGTGGCCGTTCAATCGGATCGGCACAGTGGAATAAGGCGGATTGCAAAGCGATATACATATTGAATACAGATGCAAAGGGGTATCAGAATGAACAAGAAGACAACGAAGACGGCGCGCATCATCGCGCTGATCCTGGCCGTGGCCATGGTCATCAGCGCAATCATTTCGGCAGTGCTCTCCATGGGCCATATCGGGCACGACCACGCACAGGCCGAGACCATCGGAACGCAATACGAAATAACCGCATGCCTGCTCCCTGAGGAGCAGGCATTTCGCTGCGAACAGACGACCGTCTACACAAACGAAACGGACGGAAGCCTTTCGCAGCTTTTCTTTTTTTGCTATGGAAACGCTCTGAGGCGCGAAAGCACGCTGCCCTTTGACGGGGATGATCTGCTGGCCGCATTTCCGCAGGGATACGCGCCCGGGGGCGTGCAGTTTGCATCGGTGCGGGTGAACGGACAGGAGGCGGACTGGGCCGTGCAGGGGACGGACGAGACCTTTCTGCGCGTGGATGTGGAACTGGAGGAGGGGGAGACGGCAATCGTCGAAATGGAATACGATATCCTTCTGCCGGTGTGCAGCGGATTTATGGGCGCGGGCTCGTTTGACTGGAGGCTGGTGAATGCGTTTCCGACGGTGTGCGCGTGGGAAAACGGCGCGTTCCGTACAAATGGCGCGCTGGGTGCGGGCCGGTTTGCTTATGCCGAGCCGGCTGCGTGGCAGCTGGAACTGAGCGCGCCCGAGGGGTGGGACGTGATCGCCTCCGGCGAAGAGACCGCGACGGAAACGGACGGCGGCTGGGTGCGGCACACGTTTGTGGTTGAAAATGCGCGGGACATGGCCGTTGCGGCGGGGCGAAGGTACACGCGGTTCGTATCCGAAAACGACGGGCGCATAACCGTGTGGGCGAACGACGGAGCCGCTGCACGGGCCGCGCTGGATGCGGCGGAAGGCGCGCTGGCGCTGTACGAGGGCTGGTTCGGGCCGTATGCATGGCCGCAGGTCGATATTGTGATGAGCCAGTTTGCACAGGAGATGCGCAGCGCGCCCGGGCTCGTGCTTTTGAATAAGGAGCTGTTTTCCCTTGCAGAACGGGAGGAATTGGAGTATATGATCGCGCTGGGTCTGGCGCAGCAGTTTTTCGGCGAGGCGGTGGGCGTGGATCCGTATGGAGAGCCGTGGCTGTGCGAAAGCGTGAGCGGATTGTGCGCGCTGCTGTATTATGGCGAGCGCTATGGCGATGAGCGGCTGCAGAGCGAGCTGCGAGCGCGGGTGGAGCCTGCGCTGCGGGTGACGATCCCCGGCGGCGCGGGGGCGGACAGCTCGGCCGCGTATTTCAGCAGCCGCGCGGAATACGAACTGCTGCTGCGCGGCAGGGGAACGGCAGCGCTGTATGAACTGATGCTGGCCATGGGGAAGGCAGAATTCCTCGGCGCGCTGCGGGAATATTATACGGAAAACTGTTTCGCGGAGGGGTCGGGCGAGGCGTTCGCGGCGGCGTGTGAAGCCGCTTCCGGGCGCGAATGGGGCGCGTTTCTGGCCGACATGCTGGCGAACATCGGCACGGATACGAACCAGACCGAGTGGTATTGAGCGGCGGGGGAGGGACTTCGTCTCTCCGGAGTCTCCGGCCAAAGGGCATTGGCCGTTTGGGATCCCTTGTTTTGAAGAAAGGGAGCGGGAACAAGAGTTTGACAGAAATGAAGGAAATGGGAAAAACGGCTTGCAAATGACGGAATGCATGCGCGTTTATTGGATAAATGAAGGATAACATGCAGGAATAAAATCGGAAACAAGGCGAGGCTGCAGGCGGAAAACTACGCGGACATGCATTCGGAAAAGCGGCGGAGAAAAAATGTTCGGAACGCAAAAAAGCCCGGAAAACAGGCGTTTTCCGGGCTTGATTTACAAAAAAATAACCCGCTGGAATTGACAGCAGGCATAAAAAGCACTATAATATTAAATTGCACTCGTGGCGGTATCGGGGCAGGGCTCCCCTTCCCCCAACC
>JAFQGN010000123.1 GCA_017398245.1 Clostridia bacterium
ACGAATGTCAATATATTTTTCTACATTTGTCTAACTTAAAAAAACCAATATCCTGCCTCATAAAACACATATCGCATCGATGCAGCGCAAGGCGAGTATGAAAAAATGCCGCGCCCCTCTGTCCAGCAACAGAGGAGCGCGGCGTGGCAGAAATACATGCGTCAAGGCATCCTTACTTGAGCATGTTTATGGTGGAGATCGCGTCCGTAATGGTCTTTTCGTAGGCTTCCATGCCGTACTTGTCTACCTCGGCCTTGTTCTTTTCGCCGTGGGTCAGGCAGCCGGCGCCGCCGATGCAGCCGCCGATACAGGCCATGCCCTCGATGAAGTTTCCGGGCAGAACGCCCTTGTTCAGCTTGAGCAGCGCCATGCGGCAGGCTTCGATGCCATCGCAGGGCACGGGCTTGGCCTCGAAATCGCTGCCCTGTTCCTTGAGCGCCTGATTGACAGCATCGGACAGACCGCCGGAGCGGGCAAAAATGCGGCCGAAATAGGAGGCGTTGTCGAGAACATCTTCGGGCAGCTGGCTCAGGTCGAGATCGCGGGAATCGAACAGAGCCTGCAGCTCTTCAAACGTGAGCACGCAATCGACATGCTCGCGCGCGCCATCCTGCTGATATTCCATCTTTTTGGCGGTGCAGGGGCCGATGAAGATGACCTTGGCGGTGGGATCGGACTGCTTGATGTACTTGGCGATGGCGACCATCGGCGAAGGATTGTGCGAAATATACTTCTCCAGCTGCGGGAAGGCCTGCTTGATATAGGTAACAAAGGCCGGGCAGCAGGAGGAAGTGAGCACGCCCTTTTCGATCAGCTCCTGCGATTCGGACCATGCGACCATGTCTGCGCCGAGGGCGGCTTCGACCACGGTGAAGAAGCCCAGCTCCTTGATGCCGGAGATGACCTGACCCAGCTTCGCATACACGAACTGGGAGGAAATGGACGGAGCGACCACGGCATAGACCTTGGAGCCGTCGGCCTTGGCCTGCTTGAGCGTGGCGATGGCGTCGAGAATGAAGGATTTATCGGTGATCGCGCCGAAGGGGCACTGATACACGCACGCGCCGCAGGAGATGCACTTCTCATCGTTGATCTCGGCGGCCTTATCCTCGCTGGTGGAGATCGCCTTCACCTTGCAGGCGGCCTCACAGGGGCGCTTGTGGTTGGTGATGGCGCTGTACGGGCAGACCTTGGCGCAGGCGCCGCATTCCACGCATTTGGACTTGTCGATATGGGCCTTCTGGTGCCTGTCAAAGGTGATGGCGCCGCGCTTGCACACGTCTTCGCACCTGTGGGCCAGACAACCGCGGCAGGCGTCGGAGACCTCGTAACCGCCCATGGGGCATTCGTCGCAGGCGATATCGATGACCTGGATCACATTTTTCTGGTTCGGATCGCCGCCCATGGCCATTTTCACACGTTCGGCAAGAATGGCCCTTTCCTTGTACACGCAGCAGCGCATGGTGGGCTTTTTGCCGGGCATGATCTGCACGGGCAGATCGATAGCGCGTTCGAGATTGTCGTCCCACGCAAGGCGGGCGACTTCGCGCAGCACCTTGTACTTCAGGTGCTGTACCTTGGTATCAAACTTACGCATAACTCCCATTTGTATCAGTCTCCTTAGAAGTAGCTCACCTTTATGCGCTTGCCCATCTTCTTCAGACAGCCGGCAAGTTCTTCGACGAGCCTCATCTTGATGTTGAAATTGATCGGCAGATCGGGATTCTGGTGCGCGGGGTTCACGGCGCGGCCGACATAGAAGTTGATATCGGTCGCCTCGTCAAAGAGAAGGCGGCAGATCATGGAAGCGCCGTCGCGCTTATAGCTCCAGTCCACATAGGCCTCGTTGTCGGCAAGATGATCCTGCGCGTAGGTGAGCACCTTGTTGATGGTGATCACGCCCTCGGTGACCAGGTCCACTCCCTCGATCTTTGCAATGGGCGGAACGTCGGGGTCCGGGAATTCCATGACGGGGATCAGCGGCTTGCCCAGATATTCCGCCGCGATGGTGGAGGTGGTACCGCCGCAGACGATGTGCTTTCCGTATTTGGAGAAGAACAGGCTCATCATCTTGGAGCAGTCGTCGCGGTTCGAAGGCGGGCCGATGAGCAGGTTCATCGGTTCGCGCTTGCGGATGCGCACGGTACATGCGGTGGTATCATCGCCGGGCATGCCGCCGTAGAGCCTGTAGCATTCGTCCAGCAAAATGGTATTGAGCGTTTTGGCGGAGAAGCCAACGTCATAAAACGTTTCCATATAGGAAATAATGTCTTCCCTCTGCCAGCCGAAATTGAGCTCGATACCGATACCGGCATGAATGCAGCCGTCGCTCATGGCGATGAACAGGTCGTTCTCCTGCAGCTTCAGGCGCGAGGAGAAGATGCGCTTGCCGTCAATGTTCATCTCCCTGGTAGGGAATTCGTAATGGCGGCCGTCGCGCAGCAGAATGACCATAGGGTTATCGTACTGAATAATGATTGCCTCTTCGTTATCGGTAATGCAAATTATGGTAAAGGTGGAATAGGCCACCTCGCGCTCTTTGCAAATGGGCAAAGTTGCTGCAACGGTGTGCACGCATTCTTCGATGGATATGCCCTGCGCCATCATGGTGGAGAGGATCTTGGCCGTGAGGGTGGAAAGGATGTTCGCCTTCACGCCGCTGCCAAGGCCGTCGGCCAGCACGATGATAGTGGAGCCGTCCTCGCCCTCGACCACGTCCACATGGTCTCCGCACAGCTCCTCGCCGTATTTGAACAGGCTTCTGTAGCCGATATCCGCACAAAGATTATTCATTGTCGATCGACTCCTTCAGCTTGGTCAGGGCGATCTTGGTCTCGGCGGCGGTTTCTCCAAGGAGAGAGGCGATCTCCTGCACGATGCGCATCTGCTTTTCGACCACCTTGTTGGCCGTTTCGACGGTCTGGCGGGAGATGGATTCCTTCTTGGAGCGCTCGCTCTCCTCGCTGGTCACATCGCGCATGAAGCAGATGATGTTGCGATACTCGCGGTCGTAGGTGATGGTCTCTTCCACGTATTTTCTGTACTCCGCCAGATACGCCTTTTTGCCGTAGATATTGCGGCCGGTGTTGCGCACGTTCATGAAATCCTGCGGATCCATGATGCGCACCACCTGCTCGCCCAGCACGTCGGAAGCATAGCGGATGTTCATCAGGTCCAGCGCGGCACGGTTGATCTGCTGCACCTCGTAATCCTCGTTGAGCACGATCACGGCGTTGGGCGTGTTATTGAGGATATTGTCGGAGAAATTCTCCGCCTTGGACATCAGGTAAGGCGTGCACATGGAGACGTCGGCATTGCCGCGATAGACGGCGATGGCCTTGTCCCGGCAGGTATTATAGCCGCAGGAGCCGCAGTTGAGCTCGTGCTCCGGCTTGGTCTTGCCCATCTGGCGCAGAATTTCGGTAATCTCCATTTCGCTGGGCATGCGGCGGGTGCGGTTTTCCGGCAGACGCGAAGCGCGCAGCTTGGCCGATTCGGGCTGAATGACCTCGAAATCCTTCTTGCCGGTATAGGCGCTCACGCGGGCATGCGCCTTGAGCGGCAGGCGGTTCATGCGCTCCATGACGGGGCCGCCGATGCAGGAGCCCACGCATGCGCTCATTTCGATAAAGCATTTATACAGCGTGCCGTTGACGATCTCCTCCAGCGCTGCCATGCAGTTTTCCACGCCGTCTACGGCCAGATAGGTGTATTCGGGGTTGTTTTCCATGGTCTTGATGATGCCGCCGGTGGTCGGGAACAGGCGGGCCTTGCTCTCCTCGCAGCCGTCCTTGCCCTTTTCGACGGTGATCCCCTCGGCTTCGAACCACTGGGCGAGCTCTTCGAACGTCAGCACAGCGTCGATCGCGCCGCCGGAGCGCTCCGCCTCGTCCTTCTTGGCCACGCACGGGCCGATGAAAACGGTCTTGCAGCCGGGAATGCGGCGCTTGAGATCCTGCCCGTGGGCGACCATGGGCGAAACGACGTCCGCCAGATAAGGCAGCGCGCCGGGATAGTATTTCTGGATAAGCAGATTGATGGAATGGCAGCAGGAAGAGATGACGATATCCCTGTTGCCTTCCTTCAGGATGCGGTTATATTCGTTTTTAACGATGGTCGCGCCGATCGCGGTCTCCTCCGCGTCGGCAAAGCCGAGCTTTTTGAGCGCCTCGCGCAGCTTTTCGATGCCGACGCTGTCGTAATTGGCGACAAAGGACGGCGCGACGGAGGCGATGACGGGCGCAGTATCCTTGAGCATGACCTTTACGGCCTCGACCGAGCTGACGATCTGCTTGGCGTCCTGCGGGCATTCGACCACGCAATGGCCGCAAAGGATGCAGTCATCCGCCACAATATGCGCCTGTCCGCCGGAAAAGCGGATGGATTTGACCGGGCAGGAACGGATGCATTTGTAGCAATTGCGGCAGTTGGATTTTTTCAGTTTCAGGAATTCAGTCATTGCACGATCAACCTGCTTTCCGGAGTATATTGGTGCGTATCCGCTTCCATAAGAAGCAAATTGGAATAATGAAAAAAGACAGATAGGAAATCACGCCTGGCAAATGGGGTGATCTGCCGGGCGCATATATGAAACTTGACCCGAGGCGATCAGCCCAGAATGGGCAGAAGCTCGGTCTCGAAGATCGTTTTGGTATTGGCGGGGCTGAAGGAATACTGCTTGCCATCAACGGTCACGCAAACGCCTTCCTGGCACTTGCCCATGCAGAACGTACCGCTCAGTTCGATCTTGCCTTCGGCGTTGTGCTCCTTGACCAGGCGCTGAAGCTCTTCAACGACCTGACGGGAGCCCTTCA
>JAFQGN010000124.1 GCA_017398245.1 Clostridia bacterium
AAGCGGGCGAAGTCGGTTTGACTGGCGAAGAACCGACCGGATCCGGCGCCGAAGAAGAAACCGATGGCGAGAGTGTAACGGGCACCGAACCGGAAAACTCGAGCGGCGAAGGCGAGCTTCTTACCGAAGAAACGACCGGTGAGGCCGCTTCCACGGAAGCCGAGCAGAATGAGACCATCGCCGAAGAACAAGCTGATCTGAGCGGCGAAGAAGGACAGGTCATCGCGGACGCCTCCACCGAGACCGAGCAGGCCGATCCTGTCTCCGACGAGGTCGTTCCCACCGAGGCTCCCGTCGTCACTGCTCCGCCCACGAAAGAGCCTGAGCTCATTTCCACGGCTCGCACGGCGACGATCACTATTTCCGCCGCGGGCGACTGCACTTTGGGCGGCGACGCTGTCAACGGCGGCCTGAGGCGCTTTGAGAAGGTGTTTGACGAGTACGGCGAGGAATATTTCCTGCAGAACGTCAAGGCTATCTTTGAGGGCGACGATCTGACCATCGTGAACCTGGAAGGCGCGCTGACCGGCGAGACTGCCCGCAAGGACAAGCAGTTCTCCTTCAAGGGCGACCCGCGCTTTGGCAAGATCCTCTCCTCCTCCAGCGTGGAAGTCGTCTCCATCGACAACAACCACAGTCAGGACTACTACTCTCAGGGCCTGGCCGACACGAAAAAGACGCTGGATTACCTTGGCATCGGCTATGCCGGCCTCGGTTCCGTGTACACCACCATGATCGACGGCATCAACGTGGGCTGCCTGAGTTACCGCGTTTGGGACATGGACGTTGACACCATGGCCGCCGAGATCAAGGCGCTCAAGGAAGAGTGCGAGCTGGTCATCGTCTCCATCCACTGGGGCGAGGAGAAGGTCGGCAAGGCAAATGCCACGCAGATCAAGCTCGGCCACGCGGCTGTGGACGCCGGCGCAGACCTGGTGCTGGGCCATCATCCGCATGTCGTGGGTTCCATCGAAGTGTACAACGGCAAGTACATCGTGTACAGCCTTGGCAATTTCTGCTTCGGCGGCAATGGCAACCCGGCAGACAAGGATACCTTCATCTTCCAGCAGACCTTCACCCTGACCGAGGGCGAGATTGCCGAAAGCGAGATCAAGATCATCCCCTGCTCCGTCTCCTCTGCGGACGACACCAACAATTATCAGCCTACTCCCCTGCCCTATCATGAGGGCGGCAAGGATATCATGAAGCGGATCATCAAACTCTCCCAGCAGTTTGAATCCGTTCCGGATTGGGAAGCGATTCTGGCCGATATGGAAGCCGAAGCAGTCGAGAACAAATAATCCCCTTCGTTTCCCCAACGCGCCGACTGGTATCACAGCATAAGACCGAATTGGCGCAACCCCATACGCAAAACAGGAAGGCACGCGCGGCCTTCCTGTTTTGTTTTCTTAAGCAGCAGATACGATGTTTAAAGATAGGAAAATAACCTTTACACCGGGCCAATCCTGTTTACTCTTTTTTGAAAATATGATAGTATACTAACAATGTCATTTTCATGGCATAGTTCAAGCGAAACGGAGTGGATCGACTATGCAGACGGCGCCCGCTGCCGACAAAAAGCAAAGCTTCTACAAGACACTGATGGTCATTGTCTTCCCCATGATCCTTCAGAACCTGATGAATTCTGCCGTGAGCGCGTGCGATACGCTCATGCTCGGCTTTGTCGGCCAGAGCGAGCTGTCCGCCTCCTCTCTGGCGGGCAACGTGCAGTTCATCGGAAACATGTTCTTTTATGGCATCTGCTCCGGCTCGAGCGTGCTGATCGCACAGTATTGGGGCCGCAAGGACACCGACACCATCGAGCGCACCATCGGCATCGCTCTGCGCTTCACGATCATCGTCGGCCTGATCTTCAGCCTTGCTGCGCTGTGCTTCCCGACCGCCGTCATGCGCATTTACACCACCGATGAAAATCTGATCGCTCTGGGCGCGAAGTATCTGCGCATCGTGGGCTTTGGCTATCTGCTCAACTCCTTCACGCAGATCTACATCAGCTCTCAGCGCGCGATGGAGCGCGTCATGTTCGGCACGGTGGTCAACCTGATCGCCATGTTCGCCAATCTGATCCTCAACGCCTGCTTCATCTTCGGTTGGGGCCCGTTCCCGGCGCTGGGCATCGTCGGCGTCGCCATCGCAACGCTTATTACCCAGATGATCTCCTTCGGCATCGCAGTCTTCGATTCCCAGAAGAAAGAGCGCACCGCCACCGTGCGCATCAAGTACATCTTCCAGCAGAAGAAAGAGCTTTTCCGCGATTTTGTCAAGTACACTCTGCCTGCTCTGGGCAACGATTTCTCCTGGGGCCTCGGCTTCAGCTGCTATACTGTGTTCCTCGGCCGTCTTGGTGAAGACATGGTCGCCGCGAACGCCTATGCGGGCACCGTGCGTTCCCTGAGCACCGTCGTCTGCTTCGCTCTGGCCAACGCCTCCGCCATCATCATGGGCAAGACGCTCGGCTCCGGCGATCTGGAAGAAGGCCGCAAGCAGGGCTCCCGCTTCCTGTGGCTTTCTATTATCTCCGGCTGCGTCGCAGGCCTGGCCATTCTCGCGGTCCGCTCCTTCGTGGTGGACAGCGTCAACCTGAGCGAAACCGCCATGCAGTACCTGAGCTTTATGCTGATCGTCTCCTCTGTGAACGTTATAGGCCAGTCTGTCAACACTATGACCATGGCCGGCATCTTCCGCGCAGGCGGCGATACGAAGTATGGCTTTATCTGCGACACCTGCGTGATGTGGATCTACGGCGTTGCCTTCGGCGGCGTGCTGTGCTCCTTCATTCTCAAGCTGCCGCCCCTGTGGATCTACTTCATCCTCTTCATGGACGAAGCATGGAAGATGATCCCCAACTTCATCCGCTATTCGCAGAAGAAGTGGGTCAACAATATTACGCGCGATCTGGCCTCGCTTGAATAAACGCCTGTTAGCAGTATAAAACGCTATAAATCAGCCTCTCCGGATATTGACTTTCGGAGAGGCTGATTTTATAATAATACTTAGGCGGCATACGATTACGCGCCTGCGAAAGGAGATTCTGACCAAATGAAACGAATTCCCTTTAATTTTGACTGGATCCGCACCGATGGCCGCGCCCGCTTTTTCAATATGGGCGGCCCCGCCAAGCCGGTAAACCTGCCGGACGACTTCTGTATCGATAAAGAACGCGACCCGAAAACTCCGGGCGGCGCATCCGTCGGCTTTATTCCCGGCGGCGAAGCAACTTATAAAAAGGATTTCAACACGCCCGACGAATGGGCCGGCAAGACGGTTCTTCTGAACGTGGACGGCGCCTATATGAACGCTGAGGTCTCGCTCAACAACAACCTGCTGTTCCACCACCCCTACGGCTACACCGCATTTAATGTGGATCTGACCAAGTGGCTGCGCAAGGGCGATCTGGTGAACCACCTGTCCATCGTGGTCTCCTCTATCCAGCCCAATTCCCGCTGGTACTCCGGCGGCGGCCTGTATCGCGATGTCTCCCTGTACATCGGCAATGCCGTGCGCATCGCGCCGTGGGAGCTGTTTGTGACCACGCCTGAAGTTTCCACTGAAAAGGCCACCGTGCACGTACAGGCCAATGTGACCAATGACGGCCCGGAATGCACCGCCGATATCGAACTGACTGTAAAGGGCAAGTGCGGCTGCGTGGCGGCCAGCGGCGTCGTCACCGTGAAACTCGCGGCCGAGGGCGATACCGCCATCGAGGCCGATCTCGTAGTCGAAAACCCGAAGCTCTGGGACGTGGACGACCCGAAGCTGTACGACCTGACTGCCACCACCAAAGTCGGCGGCGAAGAGATGGACGTGTACGAGACCGAGTTCGGCATCCGCAAGATCGAGATCGATTTTGACAACGGTTTCCGCCTCAACGGTAAGCCCATGAAGCTGCGCGGCGGCTGCATCCACCACGATAACACCCTGCTGGGCTCCCGCGCCTATCCGCGCGCCGAGGAGCGCAAGATCCAGATTTTGAAGGACGCGGGTTACAACGCCATCCGCTGCGCGCACAACCCGCCCTCCACCGCCATGCTGGAAGTGTGCGACCGTCTTGGCATGCTGGTGCTGGACGAATCCTTCGATATGTGGAACATGCCCAAGAACGCGCTGGACTACCACCTCTACTTCAAGAGCTGGTGGCAGTTTGATACCGCCTCCATGGTCAAGCGTGACCGCAACCACCCCTGCGTGTACTGCTGGAGCGTCGGCAACGAAATTCCGGAAATGACCGGCAAGTCCGAAGGCCCGATGTGGGCCAAGCTGCAGGCCGATTACGTCCGTTCTCTCGACCCGACCCGCCCGGTCACCATGGCTATCAACGGCATGACCGATATCCCGCCGGAGAAAGAGGGCAAGGAACAGCATCCCTTCGGTGGCGACAGGCGCAAGAGGATGATGGACAACGGCCATCCGAGCGACGGCCATGTCAACGGCGAAGACCGCTGGGGCCAGCAGACCGCCGCGGGCATCGAGGCGCTGGATATCGTGGGCTATAACTACCTGTGGGCCCGCTATGCGGACGACCGCGTCAAGTTCCCGGGCCGCGTGATCCACGCCACCGAGACCCATTCCTACACCATTTATGACTACTGGAAGGCTGTTGAAGCCAATTCCAACGTCATCGGCGATTTCATCTGGACCGCTTACGACAACCTGGGCGAAGCCGGCGCAGGCCGCGTCATCTGGGACCTGAACGAGCCGCTGACCGGTCTGATCGGCCAGTATCCGTGGCTGAGCTGCTATCAGGGCGATATGGATCTGGACGGCAACCGCCGCCCGCAGAGCTACTATCGCAAGATCCTGTGGGGCCTTGATAACGGCATCCACCTCTTCACCACCGATCCGGATCACACCGGCGTGCCCTATTACGGCATGGGCTGGCACTGGGCCGACGTGAAGAAGACCTGGACCTTCCCGGCGAAGGATATCGGCCGCCCGGTGCAGTTGGAAGCCTACGCCGATTGCGATGAGGTTGATTTCTACGTCAACGGCGAAAAGAAGGGCACTTCTAAGGTCGAAAAGCTCAAGGCGTTCCTGACCGTGGATTACGCCCCCGGCACCGTTGAGGCCGTCGCCATCAAGGACGGCAAAGAAGTTGCCCGCACCGCTCTTACCACCACCGGAAAAGCTGTGAAGGTCGTTCTGAAGGCTGACAGGCCTGTCATCAACGCCGACGGCATGGATCTGTGCTTCGTGCGCGCCGAGCTGCAGGATGAAAACGGCGCCATGGTCATGGGCACTCCGGTCGAACTGAACGCCTCCGTTTCCGGCAAGGGCACGCTGGCGGGCTTCGGTTCCGGCAACCCGAAGACCACCGAATCCTACGGCACCGGCAGGCGCGTCACCTTTGACGGCTCCGCGCTGATCGCCGTACGCTCCGAGCGCGAAGCCGGCGCGATCGAAATTGCCGTGACCGCTCCGGGCTTCCCGGCTGCTACCCTCGCCATCGAATCCAAGTAAACCACAAATATATGCCCCGGGGCCTTTTGCGACTCCGGGGCATGTTGATTTGAGCAAAAGGAGGACTCTCCATGCCGTATGTCCATCTGAACGTTGCGCGCAAGCTGACCGAAGAGCAGATCCAGAAAACGCGCGAAACGATCGCGTCTTTCATGCCCATTATCCCGGGCAAGACGCGCGAGAACACCATGATCCACATCGAGGAAAGCTGCCATATCTTCAAGGGCGATTCCGACGAATGCATGTTCCTTGAAGCGCGCCTGTATAAGCCCGCGCCGCTGGAGAACAAGACCGAGTTCGTGCAGAAGGTCACCGCCGCGCTGTGCGAGCTGTTCGATATCGCGCCGGAAAGGCTGTATATCAACATCATCGAAATGAACGAATGGGGTTCCGGCGGCCGCTATTTCTGATCTCTCCATACGAAAAAAATCCCCCCTCTCCTTCCAGAGAGAGGGGATTTTTGTATATCACCGTTTTATTTCAGGAACAGCTCGATGACCGGCACCAGCACGTTCGGCTTCACCGGCGGCAATTTCAGGATCAGCAGACCGTCCTTTTCCGCCGTGCCCTCGCTGAAGTGATCCACCTTGCCTTCTTCCATCAGGATCTCGGAAGCATCGTGCAGGAACTGCGCGTAATCCACCTTACCGGCCATGTTTTCCAGATACAGATGACCGAACGGATACGCAAAAATATGCACATACAGGCGCTTTCCATCCTCCGATTGCGTCAGTCGGCAATCGACCGGTGCCTTGAACTCCGGCTCCGCCATGGTGCAGCCGTAAATAGAGCGCGCGTTGCCGTGCATCCAATCGGCGTACACCTGCAGCGCGTCCTTCGCCCTCTGGTCAAATTCGCCGCGCGCTGTGGGGCCCACGTTCATCAGCAGGTTTCCGCCCAGCGCAACCGTGTTCACCAGCATGCGGATGAGCATTTCCGGGCTCTTCCAGGTGCTCTCATCGCGAAAATAGCCCCAGGAGCCGGAGAACGTCTGGCAGGCTTCCCACGTTACGAGCTCGCCCGTCTCCTTGTGGCGGATCCATTCCATCGGCTGGTACTGCTCCGGCGTCCACAGATCCTGCTCCATGTCCGCGCGGTTATCGATGATGATGCCCGGCTGCAGGCTGCGCGCCAGCGCGATCAGCTTTTCGGATTCCCAATCCTCCTTGCCCTTGCCCTTCATCCATTCCTTGTCTTCGGGCGAGGCTCCGGGATAGGAGAAATCGAACCAGAGAATGTCGATCTTTCCGTAGTTCGTCAAAAGCTCGGTCACCTGATCGCGCATGTACTGGGCGTACTTCTTCATATCGCGATTCTTGGAAAGCTCGCAGGCGTTCTCATCATCGCGGCGCGGGTGCAGGCGATCGATGGGGAATTCCGGATGATGCCAGTCGATCAGCGAATAATAGAAGCCGACCTTCAGCCCCTCTGCGCGGAACGCCTCGACATATTCCTTGACGAGATCGCGCCCGGCGGGAGTGTTGGTGCACTTATAGTCGGTATACGCGCTGTCGAACATACAGAAGCCTTCGTGGTGCTTGCTGGTCAGCACGGCATATTTCATACCGGCCTTCTTGGCCATCTTTGCCCATTCCCGCGCATCGTACAAGTCCGGATCGAAATATTTGAAATACTTGTCGTATTTTTCCTCGCTGATCTTCTCCCAGGTCTTGATCCACTCGTGCCTTGCGGGCATAGCGTACAGCCCCCAATGGATAAACATGCCGAATCGGTCCATGCGGAACCATTCAGTGTTTCCGGGCGTTTTCCTCGTGACATAGCTGGACATATTTTTCCCTCCTGTCGTGTAGCGTTCTGCCATCTTCAGTATACCGTAAAAGGCGCGCTTTGTATAGAAGAACCACCTCATTTTGTAACACAGATATGCTATGCTGTATGTATGAAAATGTGCTTCATCCGCCCTGCGGATTGCCATACAACGCACCATGGAGGGAATTTGCCATGCCGGAACTTCTCGCCCCTGCGGGCGACCTTCGCTGCCTGAAAACCGCCTATATGTTCGGCGCGGACGCGGCCTATATCGGCGGCCCTGCGCTGCAGCTGCGCGCCGCTAAGACGGGTTTTGACCACCAGCAGGTGCATCAGGCCGTCTCCCTCGCCCACAGCATGGGCAAAAAGCTCTATATCGCGGCCAATTCCTTTCTGGAAGAGAGTGAGATTGGCCTCGCGGCAGAATATGCTCGCTTTCTTGCCAAAGCAAAGGTCGATGCGGCCATCGCCTCCGATATGGGTATGGTCTCCATTCTGAAGGAAGCCGCGCCGGAGCTGGAAGTGCATGTTTCTACGCAGGCGAACTGTCTCAACAGCCGCGCCGCCCTTGCGTGGAAGGCCATGGGCGCAAGCCGCATCATCCTCGGGCGCGAAGCCACGCTGGACGATATCAAGCGCATCCGCGATCATCTGCCCGACGACATGCAGATCGAGACTTTCGTGCACGGCGCAATGTGCATGTCCTATTCCGGCCGCTGTCTGCTCAGCGCGTATCTTGCCGTCCGCAGCGCGAACCGGGGCAGCTGCACGCAGCCCTGCCGCTGGACCTATGTTCTGGAAGAACAGAGCAGGCCCGGCATGTATCTGCCCATCATCGAAGACGATAAGGGCACGGCTATCCTCTCCTCGCACGATCTTTGCGTCATCGAATATCTCGATCAGCTCAAAGCAGCCGGGGTCGATTCCTTCAAGATCGAAGGCCGCATGAAGAGCGAATATTATGTGGCCACGGTCGTGAACGCCTACCGCGCCGCCATGGACGGCGTGATGGATACCGCCGCCGCCAAGGCCGAGCTGGACTGCATCAACCACCGCCCCTATTCCACCGGCTTTTATTTTTCCGAACTCAAATACGGGCACGATAACCGCGGCGAATATCTGGCCGACTGTATCTACGCCGGTTATGTACTTTCGCAGGAAAAGGGCCTGATCCGCATCGAACAGCACGGCGCGTTCTGCGTGGGCGACGAGCTTGAACTGCTCTCCCCCGGCATGCCCGTTCGCCGTTTCACGGTCGATACCCTTGCCGACGACACCGGCGCGCCCAGTGAAAAGGCGAATCGATCCGGCCTGGAATACATGCTGAACTGCCCGTATGCGGTACACACAGGCGATATCCTGCGCATCCGCGCGCCCAAAGAAGGCAGCCACACCGAAACGCTCAACCGCGGCTCGTTCCACAAAAATGCGTGACCGCAGCAGGAGGAAGTATGCGTAAAATCGAGATCCTTGCGCCCGTCGGCGGCGCGCAGCAGCTGGAAGCTGCCGTCCGCAGCGGTGCGGATGCGGTCTATCTGGGCGGAAAGGGCTTCAACGCCCGCCGCAACGCCGAAAACTTTGGTGAAACCAGCCTTGCCGACGCCGTTCGCTATTGCCACGCGCGCGGCGTGAACGTGCACGTCACCGTGAACACCCTCATCATGGACAGCGAAATGGACGCTCTGGAGCAGGAGCTGGCCGCCATCGCCGAAAGCGGGGCCGATGCCGCCATCGTGCAGGATCTGGCCGTCATGCGCATCCTGAAGGAGCGCTGCCCTTCTCTGGACCTGCACGCTTCCACGCAGGCCGTGGCCCACAATGCCGACAGCGCAAAGTTTTTCCGCGATATGGGCTATAAGCGCGTGGTCCTTGCGCGTGAGCTGAGCCTGAAGGAGATCGAAACCATCGCAAGCAAAGTGGATGTGGAACTGGAAACCTTCGTGCACGGCGCGCTGTGCACCTGTCTTTCCGGCGCATGCTATCTTTCCGGCATGCTTGGCGGGCGCAGCGGCAACCGCGGCCTTTGCGCGCAGCCCTGTCGGCTCGATTTCAAATGCGGCCCCACTCCCTACGCTATTTCGCTCAAGGATATGTCCCACGTTTCTGCGCTGCGCGATCTGGCCAACGCCGGCGTTACGTCCTTCAAGATCGAAGGGCGCATGAAGAGGCCGGAATACGTCGCTGCCGCCGTAACGGCCTGCCGCAACGCAGCCGAAGGCAAGCCCTACGACATCGATACCCTCAAGCGCGTGTTCTCGCGCGGAGGGTTCACGCAGGGCTATCTCGTCGGCAAGCGCGGGCCGGAAATGCAGGGCATTCGCACCAAGGAGGACGCCGAAGCCTCGGCCGACGTCCTCGGCAGTCTGCGCAGTCTCTATCGCGTCGAGCGGGCAAGCATCCCGGTCAACATGCGCGTAAAAGTCGTAGCCGATCAGCCCGTTTCTTTACATGCCGAGTGTGAAGGTGCCTCTGTTTCGCTGCAGGGAACCGTGCCCGAGCCCGCGCGCAGCGTACCCGTTACGCGCGAAAGCGTACTTGCCAGCCTGCAAAAGACCGGCGGCACGCCCTTTTTCCTGCGCGATCTGAAGGCCGAAGTCGAGCCCGGCCTCTCCGTGCCCAACGCGCAGTGGAACGCCCTGCGCCGTCAGGCACTCGAAGAGCTCCTTCGCCAGCGCGAACTTCCCGCGCCAAGGGAATTCCTGCCGGGCAATCTGCCCGCTGTTCCTCCGCACGAACCCTGCGAACCCACGCTTCGCGCGCGGTTCGAAACGCTCGATCAGATCGGCGATATCGCGGCTTTTGAGTACATCTCTCTGCCCGTCGAGGAGATCGCCCGCCATCCGGAATGCATCGCGCGCTTTGGCGAAAAGCTGCTGGG
>JAFQGN010000125.1 GCA_017398245.1 Clostridia bacterium
GATCACCGGTGCTGCCCAGATGGACGGCGCTATCCTGGTCGTTTCTTCCGCTGACGGCCCCATGCCGCAGACCCGCGAGCACATCCTGCTTGCCCATCAGGTCGGCGTTAAGTACATCATCGTGTTCATGAACAAGACCGATCAGGTTGACGACGAAGAGCTGCTCGAGCTGGTCGAAATGGAAGTTCGCGAGCTGCTGAGCGAGTACGGCTTCCCGGGCGACGATCTGCCGATCGTCAAGGGTTCCGCTCTGAAGGCCCTCGAGTACATGACCAACGACGGCTCCAACCCGGACAGCGCTCCGGAGTGCCAGTGCATCTTCAAGCTGATGGAAGAAGTCGACGCGTACATTCCGGATCCGGAGCGCGACACCGACAAGCCCTTCCTGATGCCTGTTGAAGACGTGTTCACCATCACCGGCCGCGGCACCGTTGCCACCGGTCGTGTCGAGCGCGGCATGATCAAGACCGGCGACACCATCGAAATCGTCGGCCTGAAGGAAGAGAAGAAGTCCACCGTTTGCACCGGCGTTGAAATGTTCCGCAAGACCATGGATTACGCTGAGGCCGGCGACAACATCGGCGCCCTGCTGCGCGGCGTGCAGCGCTCTGAAATCGAGCGCGGCCAGGTTCTGTGCAAGCCCGGCTCCATCCAGCCGCACACCCACTTCCTGGGCCAGGTTTACGTCCTGACCAAGGAAGAAGGCGGCCGTCATACCCCGTTCTTCAACGGCTATCGTCCGCAGTTCTACTTCCGCACCACCGACGTTACCGGCAACATCAAGCTGCCCGACGGCGTCGAGATGGTCATGCCTGGCGACAACATCGACATGGAAATCACCCTGATCACGCCCATCGCGTGTGAAGAAGGCCTCCGCTTCGCTATCCGTGAAGGCGGCCGCACGGTTGGTTCCGGCGTTGTCATCAAGATCTTCGAATAATTTATTCGATATCAACCCCCTCTGCTTTGGCAGAGGGGGGTTTCTTTGCTGCTTGAACGTGCCGGCGGGAATAAGCATAAGCTCGGATGCTTTTTCTGCCGCCTCGGAAGATGGATTCGCCTGTGCTGCCTGATTGTTTGCGGCGGGAAATAGGAGCGTTCTGTTTATTATGATGTGTCCCCACGATCGCTCTGTGCGATTGGGCAAAAAACGCGCCGCATCGTATAAAAACGATGCGGCGCTGTGTTTATTCGGCCTCTTCCGGCATTTCTTCCGGGTCGAACAGGCTTTCAAAGGGGCTCAGATCCACCCCGCGCGAAGAATCGTGGCTGAAATGCACGGCTCCGCCGGCCTCAATGACAGCGTTCACGCGCACGCCGCCAAAGGACGTGAGCAAATTAACGGCCTCGACTGCGCTTTCGCCGAGATGACGCAGAAAGCTCTGCCAGGATTCGCAGTCGATCTCCTGCCCGTCCACGCGCACGGAAAAGCTGTACAGCCGGAACCCGATCCAGCGCATGCCGTTGACCAGATGGAGCATGGTGCGGCTGTCAAACGGGGCTTCGAAGCGGTAGGAATGCATCAGAAGGAAGCTGCTGGTCTGCGTGTCGCTCTGTGCGATGTGCAGGGCACTGAGCGCCTCGAGCAGCGCCTCTTCGCGCCTGCGGGCCTCCTCAAGCGCCTTTTCGTCGGCTGCAGGTTCCTGCTCCACCGGTTCCTCTTCCTGCAGCGGTTCAGCCGGCGCAGGCTCCTCTGCGGCGCCGAACAGGGACTTCAGTTTGCGGAATATGCTCATGCGGTTCACCTCATTTTCGATATACCGATATGATACCGTAGACGCGCCCTTGTGTCAATCGGCTGCGGATGGTATAATAATGTACTGACACATACGATCAGTTTGGAGGACGGGTATATGCTGTATTCAACGCCGCATGCGCACACGACGTACGTTGACGGCAAGAGCACGCCGCGCGAAATGGTGGAAACGGCCATCGCAAAGGGGTTTGTTTCGTTCGGTTTTTCCGAGCATGCCGAAGACGAAAGATTCGGCCTGACTAAAGTGAGCGAGCGCGCCTATTATGCCGAAGCCCGCGCGCTGCAGGCCGAATATGCCGACAGGATCCGCGTTTGGGTCGGCATGGAGCGGGATTCCATTTCGCATGTCAGCCGCGAAGGATACGATTATGTGCTCGGTTCCGTGCATTATGTGCCGTGGGGAGACGGTTTCGTTTCCGTGGACGGCGCGCCGGAGAAGATTGCGCAGGCGATTCGCGAAGAGTACCACGGCGATCCGCTGGCATATGCAGCAATGTACTTCAGGCGTCTGGCGGATTATATCTGCGCCTACAAGCCGGAGATCATCGGCCATTTTGACCTGTGGCGCAAGGCGAACGAGTGTCTCGGTTTGATCGATACCGGCAGCTCGGCGTACAGGAAGATCGCCTATGAAGCGCTGGAGCGCATGGCCGGGACTGGCGCGCTGCTGGAAGTGAACACCGGCGCGCTCGCGCGCGGCTATATGGACGACCCGTATCCGGAGCTGTTCGAGTTGGAATACTGGCGCAAATTGGGCGGCAAGGCTATTGTCGGTTCGGATTGCCATTTGGCCGAGAATCTGGACTGCGGATACGACAGGGCGCGCCAGAGGCTTCTGGAAGCCGGATACGAGAGCGTTGTGCTTCTGGGCGATGGGGAAGACCTGTTTATGGAATGCGCGCTGTAAAAGGCGTTTAAGAGCGAATTTGAATAAGGCAAGAAAGAGCGTCGGGAAGGGCGCTCTTTCTTTTGCTGATCGCAAGCTCTGGGTCTTTTTGTGGAAGCGTACGAAATTGCATAGAAAAACCGCCGGGCTTTCCATGAAAGTCCGGCGGTTATCTTTGGTTCAATAGCAGGTGGGGCACTTGGTCTTGCCGTAGGAAGCGGCCTTTTCCGCCGTGATGGCGGATGCGCCGTTCAGGTCTTCCTTACTGCAGTTTGCCTTGCTGTGGTAATACACGCTGGTGAGCGTGGCATACACCTTGCTGCTGTCGGTCGATTCGCTGCTGCCGGTGCAGGTGGGGCAGCCCTTCTTGCCGGCCTGTACGGCCTTGGTGTAGGTAGTGGTGATGGTCTTCTGCTCGCCGTTGCAAACGCTCTTCTTGTGGTAATACTTGTCGCTGGCGGTGGTGAAGACGCGGGTGCTGTTGTCGGTATTGAAGCAGGTGGAGCAGGCAGTTTTGCCGGCGGCCTTGGCCTGAGCGACAGTGCCTTCCACCGCGTCCTTCATGCCGCGGCAGTCATCTTCCAGATGGAAATTGACGCCGTTGGGGTTCCAGAACACGGAGGTGAGCACATTGCTGGAGCCGGAGGTGTTCAGATCGTAGCAATCCGGGCAGGGTTCCTTGCCGTGCACGGTCTTCGCGCGCTCGATGGTGGTGGCCTGCGCGCCGACCATGCCGCAGCTGTCGGCCGATTTGTGGTAATAATCGCCGTTAACGGTGCAGTACACCTTGGTGGCATTGCTGCCGGTGGAAGAAGAGCTGCCGGTGTTGCCGACGATCTCGCCGCCCGCGCAGGTGGGGCAGGCGGTCTTGCCGTTGGCCGTGGCGATGGCCACAGTCACCTTGCTGGCGTTCACCATGCCGGTGCAGCTGGCGTTGGTGTGGTAGTAGCGGCTGTCAGAGCGGCAGTACACCGCGTTTTCGGAGGAGGCGGCTACGCAATCCGGACAGGGCTGCTTGCCCGCCTTGGCCGCTGCGGTGAGGGTGGTCGCCTTCGCGCCGGACATGGGGCCGCAGTGTTTGTCGGTGTGATAATAGGTGCCTTCCGCCGTGCAGTACACGGTGAAGCCGGAATCTTCGGTATTGGCGCTGCCGGTGTTGCCGGAAGTGGTGTTGCCCACCGTGCCGGGGCCGCCGATCTCAGCGCCGTACTTCTTGTGCAGCTCGCTGTCGGTGCCGATGCACTTGGTGCACATATCCTTGCCCAGCGCCAGCGCGTTCTTGAGCGTTACGAACTGGGCGCCCGTCATGCCGGAGCAGTTGCTCTTGACATGGTAGCTCTCGCCGTCCTTGGTCAGATACACCTTGGTATCGACCGCGCCGATGCACACGGGGCAGGCGCATTTGCCGGCCGCAGCGGCGGTGGCGAGGTTATAGGTATCGGGATTAGCCATGCCGGAGCAGGACTTGTTGGTGTGATAATAGGTGCCGTACTTGGTAGCGAACACGGTTTTGGAGGTGGTCGCGCCCAAGCAGATGGGGCAGGCAGTCTTGCCGGCCTTGGTGGCCTTTTCGATGGTCGTGCCCTTGCCGCCGGTCATGTTCGTGCAGGTCGCAGCCGCATGATACCAGGAGCCGCCTTCGGTGCAGTAGACTTCGATCTTTTCGCCGGAGGAGGTATAGCCGGGCTTGGCGTTGGGGGCGGTCACCGCAGCGCCGCCGCCGATGCAATCGGGACAGGCCGTCAGGCCGGCCTTCTTCGCCGTTTCGACCGTGATGTAGGAGGCGTTCTTCATGCCGCCGCAATCGCTCACGATATGGTAATAGGTGCCGTCCTTGCGGCCGTATACCTTGGCCGAGGAAGTGCCGATGCACTCGGGGCAGGGGGTCTTGTTGTACTGCTTGGCCTGCTCGACGGTACCGGCCACGGCGTCCTTCATGCCCTTGCAGTCGTCTTCAATGTGATACCACTGGCCGTCCTTGGTGAAGTACACCTTGTTGCCGGAGCCGGTGGTGGCCACGCCCACGCAGGTCTCGCAGGCGGTCTTGCCCTGGTTTTCAGCAGCGGCTTTGGAGCCCTTCTTCTTATAGGTCACGTTCTGGCAGCCGGAATCGGAATGGTAATTCTTGCCGCCGTCGTTCCAGTAGTACACCGCGCCGACGGAGCTGCCCACGCATTCGTCGCACGGGGTCTGGCCCAGCGCGACCGCCGCCTTGCGGGTGGTCTGCACGGCGTTTTTCATGTTCTGGCAGTTCGGGTCGGAATGGAAATTCTTGCCGCCGGTGGTGTGGTAATAGACATTGCTGTCGTCCGCTGCGCCGTGGCACACTTCGCACTTGGTCTGGTTGCGGTACTTAGCGGTGTCGAGGGATACGATCTCCGCATTCTTCATGTTGCGGCAGGTGGGAATGGCGTGGTAATTGCTGCCGCCTGCGGTGGAATACACGCCCAGACACTTCGGGCAGGCGTACTGGCCGCGGGCCTCGGCGTCGGCGCGGGAAATGGCCTGCGCGTTGTTCATGCCGCAGGAATCGGCCGTGGCATGGAACCAGGTGCCGCCGGAGGTGGCATAGAAGGTATCGCCGGTCACAACGGCGCCGTCGCTGGTCACATCGCCGCCCATGCCGAAGCACACGGGGCAGGCTGTTTTGCCCTGACCCATGGCCATGGAGCGCACGCCGGCGTTGGAGTAGGTGGTGCCGCCGCAGACGGATTCCTTATGGTAATACTGGCCGAGCGTGTCGGTATAGACGATCGGGTCTTCCGCCGTGCCGACCGGGTTGGTCAGGCCGGTGGTGTCGTCGCCCGTGCCGATGAGAGAGCTGTCGGGCTTCGGAGTCGGCGCGGGGGTGGCCGTCGGGGCCATGGTGGGCGCGGTGGTGGGCTTGAGCGTCGGCACGTTCGCCATCACAGTCGCCGTGGGGATGGGGTTCACATTGCCGGTCTCGTTGATCTTGGTATCGTCGCTTCCGCGGAAAATACCCGAGAACAGCAGTACCAGCAGCAAAATGAACCACGCCGCAGACACGGCCGAGATGCCGATGAGCACATTCTGCTCGTACTGGCGCTTCTTCCACAGAATATAGATGCCCAGCGGAGGCAGCACGACCAGCGCGAGCCACATCACCCAGGCGTTATCAAACAGGAAGCCAGCGGGGTAATCCTCCTGCGCGTACTCTTCCTCATAATAGCCGTCCTGCGCGTAGCCGTCGTCGTAGGGCTGGTCATAGCCGTCGTCGGCATAGGGCTGCTGCGCGTAATCCTCCTCCGGCTCCTCGCGCGGCTGCTGGAACGCGAAGCGATGGATCTCGCCGTCGCCCCATTTATAGGCGATGCCGCGCTTGCTGATATTGTATTTCAGTTTGCCGATCTGCTTTGTTGCCATATGTACTCCCTCTCCGTCATCGGTCTTCCGGCCGGATGTATTCCTATTAAAGATTTCGTTTCGAATCGTAGTTTGGACGCCTTTTCCGCCGGTTTTGTTGCCCGAAAGCGAGAAATTGGCATCCTTTCAGATATGTAATAATAGGATACATCATAAACGGTGCATTCGTCAACCTTTTTTACATGTACTTCCGAACGAATTCGGTTTTTGGAGGAAAACAGAATATGGTCTGAAAAGACGTAAAAATCTTTGTATATCAGGATAAAATCGGATCGGGCCGTTTGGACGGGCGCTGCCTGTCTGAGGGAAAACAGATGAATTTTCAGTAAAACAGAATACGGTCTGCAATTTGGGCGGCGCGGGCCGACACAAAAATGTTACGCGGCGCAGCTGCGCGCGCCTATGGTGCTGGGGAAGAATATGTGGTATACTGTAGCAAAATTGGAGGTGTTTGCTTTTGTCTGAATACAAAGGAAACAACGGGCAGAAGCCTGTGAATAGACAAACCTATGTGCCCGGGCAGGGCAGGGCGAATGCGCGCCCGGCGGGATACCCGGTAAAGCCTTCCGCGCAGGGAACTCCCGCGCCTTCTGTGACGAGACCTTCCGTGCAGAGCAGGCCCGCGTCTTCCGCTGCGGCAAGGCCGAATGCGCAGGCGAGACCTGCTTCTGACACGCAAAGCAGGCCCGTCTCCACCGGGACAAGGCTTCCGCATGCGGCGTCCAACGGCACGAAATATGCCGGCCCCGGCAGCGCTGTCGGCAGCAGCGAACGCCCCGCGCAGAGCGCGCAGTACAGGCCGGCCTCCGCGCGTCCGGCGCAGTCTGCCAATAGCCGCCCGGCCCAGCAGCGCCCCGCAGGTGCGCGTCCTGCCGCCCGGCCCGCCCCGCGCAAGAAGCAGGCTTCGTTTGCCGATCTGCTCGCGAGCGTTTTCGGCGGCGGAAATGGTTCCGGCATGCAGTATGGCCGCATGCTGCTCATCGCCTGCGTGCTGGTTCTGGTCATGTTCGGCATCGTGAAGGGCATCGGCGCGCTCACGCGCGAAAAAGAGCCCGATTATATCCTCGCGACGAAGATCACCGATGCGCCGACGACCGAGCCCGAGCAGATCGCGCTTGAGCCGACCGCCGATCCCACCGCCATTCCGGTGAGTGACGAGGGCTATTTCCCCGAGGGCGAGCAGAACGCTGCGGTTCAGCCTACTGAGCAGCCCGCCGCTGCCGGAACCGGCCGCACCGCGCGCCTGCGCTTTGCGGGCGACGTCGTGCCCGATACCGAGATCCTCGCCACCGCCTACAACAGCAAGACTGATAAATACGATTTTTCCCGCTATTTCGATCTGATCCGCGATCAGCTCTCCAATGCGGATTTCACATCGCTGAACGTGGACGGCTCCATGGGCGGCGCAAAGCACGATAAATATGGCCGCTACACCGGCTATCCCCAGTTCAATACCCCGCCCACCATGCTCTATGCCGTGCAGGGCGCGGGAGTGGATATGCTCACTCTGGCCAATAACCACTGCCTGGACGGCTGGTTCGACGGCCTGCTCGATACCATTAAGAATTGCGATTATATCGGCATGCAGCATGTCGGCGCGTTCACCTCTCAGGAGGATTACGACACGCCCGAAATTCTGGATATCAACGGGATCAAGGTGGGCTTCCTGAATTATACCCAGAGCTTCAACAGCATGGATAAGCGCGGGGTAGACCCCAACGCGCTCATCTGGGGCGTGCGCCATACCTCCAATGCCGATTATGAAGGCGATATTCAGGCCCTGCGCGACGCGGGAGCGGAAGTGGTCATCGTCGTGATGCACTGGGGCAAGGAATATCTCTTCTCGCCGGACGATAACCAGGTGGCCATGGCTAACCGCATCGCCGCCGCCGGGGCCGACGTCATCGTGGGCGGACATCCGCACGTGTTTCAGGCCGCGGGCTGGAAGAAGACCACTCTGGCCGACGGTACCCCGCACGAATGCCTGCTGGTCTATTCGCTGGGCAATTTCCTGAGCGAACACCGCAACGAAAAACAGGCGCGCACCGACGCGGGCATCATTTTTGAGTTTACCCTGAAGGAAAACACGGCCACCGGCGAGATCGAGGTCGTCGAACCGGCCTATCTGCCCATCGCCGTGTGGCGCGTGGGCACTGAAGGCGCGTATGATTACCGCGTGGTCAGCGTGGACGCCGTCCTCGCCAATAAGCCCGCCGGAATGAACTCCTCCGCCTATGCCCGCATCCAGCAGGTCAGCGAGGAAATGGAAGAGGTCTACGGCAAGAGCAATTTCACCCGCCTCGCGTACTGATCTTTCTTCGGATAAACCTCCCGTCCCCTGCATATGCTCGACTGAAAAGCCGCAGCGCATGGAGGGGACTTTTTATGCGATGGGATATCGTCCGCGAAAACGAAGGGCCGCAGGAGCTTACGGCAAGGCTCGGTCTGCCTCTGTGCATGCTGCTTCGGGCAAACAGGCTCGTGTGCGCCGCGTGGCTCACGCCCGGGCGGCAGATCGCCGTTCCGCAGCAGGATTTTTGTGAAAAAGATGCGTTTCCCTGCCCGGCGAAGCTGCTTTCCGTGCCGGCAAGAGAGAAACAAACCGAAGTCTGGATCGCTGGATCGGGCGATAGTATTCCATCGGTTGTGCAGGCGTTGGGGACGACCGAACGGCTGCTTCTGCTGGCGAGAAAATGCCGCGGCCCTTTGCGGGAAGGGGAGCGGCTGCGAATTGGGGCTGAACTCTGTCGAAAGCGAATCGGGTCGGTATTGCCGGGAGAGACGCTGGAAATGACCTGTGAACGACTCGGAGCGGATCCTGTCGAAACGATGCGCCTGAACAAACTGCGCGGCGTGGGCGTGTTTCCGGGTATGCGGCTGGTTCTGGCGGAGAAGAATAGGGGAAAATGAGGCGTGCGACTGGTTCTGGCGGACGATATCGGGGTATACTCATAAAAAATGAGCGGACGGTGTTCTATGCAAAGGATGAAAGAGAGCGGCCTTGCGCTGCTGGATTGGCACGAAAAGACCGAGCGCGATTTGCCTTGGAAGGGTGAAAGAGACCCGTACCGCATCTGGGTGAGCGAGACCATGCTGCAGCAGACGCGCGCGGCGGTCGCGGCAAAGCGGTATAGCGAATTCCTGCAGGCGTTTCCGGATATTTTCGCGCTTGCGGCGGCCGATGAGCAGCAGGTTTTGCAGCTTTGGCAGGGCATGGGCTATTATGCCCGCGCGCGCAATTTGCACAAGGCGGCAAAGCAGCTTGTCGAGCGGCATGCGGGCGCGTTCCCGGCCGATGAAAAGCAGCTGCGCGCGCTTGCGGGCGTTGGCGAGTATACGGCCTGCGCGGTGCTTTCCATGGCTTACGGGCAGCCTGAAGCCGCGGTGGACGCCAATCTCGCGCGCGTGATCAGCCGCATGTTCGGCGTGCAGGGGTATGTGGAGGAGAACCGCGCGCTGCTGCGTGAGATTGGCACAAATTGGCTGCGCTCCTGCGCGTTGGATCGCCCGGGCGATTTCAATCGCGCGCTGATGGGTCTGGGCGCGCTGGTCTGCACGGCGAAAAAGGCCGATTGCGAGTCCTGTCCGCTTGCGGAGTGGTGCGAGGCCTTTGTCCACGGCGAACAGGAGCTCCTTCCGCAAAAGAGGCCGAAAGCTGGCCGGAAGGAGGAATGGCGCATCCTTGCGCTTGCCCTGCGGGAGGACAAAGTCCTCGTCCGTCAGCGTCCCGACAGCGGCATGCTGGCCGGACTGTGGGAATTCCCGCACGAGGTCTTCTCGCCGGAACATATGCACGCGGAAAACGGCCAGGAGTTTCTTGGCCAAGAGGGCTTTACGGCGGCGCAGCTGTCCGAAGAGGCTCTCGCCGAAACGTCGTTTGTGTTTTCGCACCGCGTATGGCGGCTGCGCGCGTGGACTTACCGGCTGGAGGGCGACGAAGCTGCCGCGCCGTATCGCCTTGCAGACGCGCAAACGCTTTTGCTTTTGCCCATGCCCTCCGTTATGGAACCGTACCGGCGCATCGCGCTGGAATTGCTTACAAAATAAAA
>JAFQGN010000126.1 GCA_017398245.1 Clostridia bacterium
AATTCTGGGATGAACACATTCAGGATTTCCTGCGCTTCCTCGGGCTTGAGCCCATCGAAGGCATCCGCAACTGAGTATTTCGTTTTTTGGCGGGGAGGGGCTTTCTTTGGAAAAAGAAAGTCCCTCCCCGCAATAAAACTTAGTTTCGGATGCCCTCGATGGGCTCAAGACCGATGAATTTCAGGAAATCCCGAATGTGTTCATCCCAGAATTCCCAGGTGTGCGCGCCGGGCGCCTCAAGATAGGTGTAATCGAACGGGTTACCTTCCAGGCCCTGGAAGAAATCGCGGGTCGCGCGGGCGTTTTCGAGGAGGAAATCCTCGGTACCGCAGGCGTGGAAGATGCGCGGGCAGGGCTTGCCTTCGGCCACGATGCGCTTGGCATTGCCGATGGTGTCCTCTTCGGTGCCTTCCAGGATGCGATCGCCGTAGGTGCGTTCGTGGCGCTCCTTCCAGGCGGGGTTGGTGATGTTCACCTTGCGCATGTTGCTCGCGCCGGCGGACAGACAGCCGATGGCCGCGTAGTTTTCCGGGTTGGCCAGACCGATCTTCAGGCAGCCTGCGCCGCCCATGGAAAGGCCGGCGATGAAGTTGTCCTCGCGCTTTTCAGAAAGCGGGAAGAACTGGCGCATCTTTTCGGGCAGTTCCTTGGAAATGTAGGTGTAATACTTGCCGCCGTGCGCCATATCGGCGTAGGAGGAGAGGTGCACATTGGGCATTACGACCGCAAGGCCCAGAGGCGCGGCGTAGCGCTCGATAGAGGTGCGGCGCTGCCAGATGGTGTGGTTATCGCTCGCGCCGTGCAAAAGCCAGAGCACCGGGTGCTTTTCGCCGCGGGTGCCGCTGGCCATGCCGATCTGACCGGCGCTGGCCTTCTGCGGAAGGATGACATCGCAGGCCACGCACATGCCCAGAGATTCAGAGAAAAAACCGATGTGGATAAGCGCCATGCCTTACGCCTCCTTCTTGCCAAGATCGAGCCACTTGAGCACGGTCTGGATCTTTTCGTCCCAATACTTCCACTGGTGATCGCCGGGGGATTCTTCATAATGCAGATTGAAGCCCAGCTTGTTCAGATGATCGCGCATGGAGGTGTTCTGCTCGTAGAGGAAATCCTCGGTGCCGCACCACATGAAGATGTCCGGCTTGGGGCCGTCGGACGAGGCCAGTTTCTCGGCCTGCGCGAACAGATCGTTGAACGAGCCGCGGACCTTGTCGGCCGGGCCGAAGATTTCTTCCCAAAGGGTGTTATCCACATGCACCTTGTTGTTTTCGCAGATGGAGGCGGCGTCGAGTCCGCCGGAGAGGGAAGCGACCTTGGAGAAGGTCTCGGGAGCGCACAGGCCGCATTTCATCGCGCCGTAGCCGCCCATGGAAAGACCGGCGGCGAAGGTGTCCTCGCGGCTGTCGGACAGGTTCGGGAAGAAGGAGCGGCAGATGGCCGGCAGTTCCTGAGAGATGTACGTCCAGTACTTATGGCCGCGGTACATATCGGTGTACCAGCCAAGATGCGTGCTGGGCATGACCACGGCAAGGCCGAGATCGCTGACATAGCGCTCGATTGAGGTGCGCCTCTGCCAGATGGTATGGTCGTCGCTCATACCGTGCAGAAGATACAAAGTGGGATATTTTTCATTTGAGGCCACGCCGTTCATGCCGATCTGGCCGCGGGCGCGCTCGGGCAGGATGACGTCCATTTCCGCGCACATGCCCAGAGCATCGGAGAAAAAGTCTACATGTAAAAGCGCCAAAGCAAATTCCCTCCTTTAGGTTTAGGTTCGTTCTGCGTACAAAATGCCTGCCGTGCGCGTGCGGCACGGCAATGCCTAACCTTATTATAACATAGATCGGGCTTGTGCAACAGCAGATATGCATATTTTGCGCGCTTTACTTTCCAAGAACTTGCGGATATAATGAATAAAAAGCATGCGGAGGATGAGCATGGAGACGAAATATTATACCGTAGAGCGCATTACCGGCGATTACGCCTATCTCAGGCGTACGGACGCCTATGAACCGGAGCTTTTGATGATCACCCTTGCGCTCCTGCCCGACGGCGTGGACGAGGGCACGAAGCTGAAGTGGGAAATGTTTACCTACGAGATCGTCTGATACATAAGAATGAAAAAACACCGGCTTTTCTTTGGAAGAGCCGGTGCTTTTTTTCATTTGCAAAGCATATTGACGCATTGAGATGCGTATGATATACTGTAAATGCGCAACGAAATGCGCAAAATGAAGAAGGAAGAGAACGAGAATGGCGAGGGTGATCCTGCATGCGGACTGCAATTCGTTCTATGCATCGGTGGAATGTCTGTATCGGCCGGAGCTGGCCGGGAAGCCCGTGGCCGTGTGCGGCGACCCGGACGCGCGGCACGGTATCATTCTGACGAAGAACCAGATTGCAAAGGAATACGGGATCAAGACGGGCGAGGCGATCTGGCAGGCGCGGCAGAAGTGCCCGGGGCTGATCGCCATCAAGGCCGACCACCGCAAGTACCACCGGTTTTCGCACCTTACGAGGGCAATTTATGCCGATTACACGCCTTACGTGCAGCCGTTCGGGCTGGATGAAGCATGGCTGGATGTTTCCGACGGCAAGCGCACGCTGCAGGACGGCGCGCGTCTGGCGGATGACCTGCGCGAGCGGGTGAAGGAGGAGTTGGGCATTACGATTTCCGTGGGCGTAGCGGACAACAAGGTGTTTGCCAAATTGGGCAGCGATATGAAAAAGCCCGACGCGACGACGCTGATTACGCCGGAGAATTTTCACGAAAAAGTATGGCCGCTTCCGGCGTCCGATCTATTGTATGTGGGCCCCGCTACGCGCAGGAAGCTTTCGCGGCTGAATATCGTTTCGATCGGGGATCTTGCGCGGGTGGAACCGGAGGTGCTGCGCTCGGTGTTGGGGGTGAACGGGCTCATGCTGCACTCGTTTGCCAACGGGCTGGATATGTCGCCCGTGGCGCTGATGGGAGAGGAGGACGAGATCAAATCGGTCGGCAATTCCACCACCACGCCGCACGATCTGGTGAATGAAAACGATGTGAAAATCACCTTTTATATGCTGGCCGAAAGCGTGGCCGCGCGATTGCGGGAGCACGATTTTTCGGCCGGTGTGGTGCAGATCCACGTGCGAGACAGCGAACTGCAGACCTATGGCCGGCAGCGCGTGCTGGCGCAGCCGACGAATCTTTCCGGGGAAATTGCCCGGGAGAGCATGGAACTGTTCCGGCAGAGCTACCGCTGGCAAAAGCCCATCCGCAGTTTGGGCGTATGCTGCAGTCGCTTGGTTTCCGACAAGGCGCCCAAACAGATGTGTCTTTTCGACGATGACAGCGCGCGCAGGAAAAAGCAGGAAATGGAGCGCACGGTGGACAATCTGCGCGACCGGTTCGGCCATTTCTGCCTGCAGAGAGGCTGTATGCTGGAGGACAGATCGATACTGGAGATCAACCCCAAGGAGGATTGCCGCTTCCACGCGTTCGCTTTTCAGATGTGAGAGCCAGGCGGCGAAATAAATGTAAAATTCGGCGGAAATCCTGCGTAATGGTGTGAAATGTGGGCTGGCTGATAGCGAAAATAACATTGGGTGCGTATGATATTCTCCGGCACATAAGAAGTACAGGAGGCGCACCGCACACATGCAGAGTGCAGAAGATACGCAAAAGCGAACGGAAGAAATTCTGACCTGCGCGCTGGACGTAGGCGAGAATATGCTCAACAGCAACGCCGAGGTCTACCGCGTGGAAGAGACGATCACCCATATCTGCCGGGCGTATGGAGTTCCGCGGGTGGATGTGTTCGCAATTCCCAACAGCATTGTGGTCACGCTCTATCCGCAGCAGGGCAGCCCTGTGACGCAGACTCGGCGCGTGACGAACACTTCGACCAATCTGGACAGGGTGGACGTGCTCAACCAGCTCTCGCGCGATATCTGCCGCTGCAAATACGAGCCGGCCGATGTGAGCCGCCGCGTGCAGGAGATCGTTTCGAAAAAGGAAACGCATACGTTTTTGTGGGTCCTTGCGGCCAATGTCATCAGCACGGCCGGTTTTTCCGCGTTCTTCGGCGGCAGCTGGCGAGACGTGCTGGCGGCGGGTCTTGTGGGCCTGATCGTGACCATCCTGCAGCGCTTCCAGAAGGTGCGCTCCACTAACGTGCTCTATAACGTCATCCTTTCAGCCGTCACCGGCGCGTGCGCGTTCTTTAGCGTGCGCTGGGGCTGGGCGGACAATGTGGACAAGATCGTCATCGGCGGCATCATGCTGTTTATCCCCGGTATGGAGATGACCAACGGCATCCGCGACATGATGTGGGGCGATATTTACGCGGGTCTGAGCCACCTTTGCGAGGCGATCATCATTGCGATCGGCATTGCGGTGGGCGCGGCCGGCGCAGTTGCGATCCTGGGAGGGCTGCTGGCATGATGAACGTTATTGTGCAAATGCTCGCTGCGGGAGCGGGTTCCTGCGGCTTCTCTTTGCTGTTCCATATCCGTCGGATCGACCGCATTCTCATCTGCACGGCGGCGGGAGCAGCAGTGTGGGGCGTGTATCTGCTTGCACAGCTGACCGGCTGGGGAGACCTGTTTGCAAATTGCTTCGCTGCATTTGCTGGTACGGTGATCGCTGAAATTCTGGCGCGCGTGCTCAAGAGCCCGGCGACGGCCTTTATCGCGCCGGCGGTCATTCCGCTCATTCCCGGAGGGTCTCTGTTTTACAGCATGCAGTATTTCGTGCAGGGCGATAAGGTCGCCGGAGGCGAAAAGCTGCTGCACACCGCTGCGATCGCGGGAGTCATCGCCGTGGGTATCTACGCGGCTTCCTCGCTGTTCCGCTATATCGGTATCCGTATGAAAAAGAAAAATGCCGAATGAGACCGAAAGCCCCTGCGCAAAAGCTGCGCAGGGGCTTTTTTTGCCGAAATCCAGCCGGATGCGGGCGCGCTGTGCTTGCCTGCAAGGCGCGTTCGGTCTATAATGGAACTGCTTTGGGCGAAGGATTTTCGCCTGGGAAAGGAGCCGGAGGATATGAACGAGAAAGAGTTTTTCGATAAAGTATACGCCTGCTGGATGGGCAAGAATATTGGCGGAACGCTCGGCGGCCCGCTGGAAGGCCGCATGGAGCTGATGGACATAAAAGGGTACACGCAGTCGTTCATCGAGGCGGTCGAAAACGACGACCTGGACCTGCAGCTGGTGAACCTGCACTGTATCGAGCAGTACGGCGGACGCGCGGACGTGCATTTGCTCAGCCGCGAATGGCTTGAGCATGTCCATTTTGAATACGACGAATACGGCCATGCGCTGACGAACATGCGCCGCGGCTTCGGCGCGCCGCTGTCCGGCTGCTACAATAATTTCTTTACCGATTGCATGGGCTCGCCCATTCGTTCGGAGATATGGGCGGTCATCTGCGCGGGCATGCCGGATCTGGCGGCATATTATGCCTATCACGATGCAAGCGTGGACCATGCAGGCGGCGAGGGCGTCTATGGCGAGATCTTCTTTGCCGTACTGGAGAGCATGGCGTTTGTAGAAAAGGATAAGTTCAGGCTCATCGACGCCGCGCTTTCATATCTTCCGGAGGATTCCGCCGTGCGCAGGGCGGTGGAGCTTTTGCTGGAATGCTACCATAAGGGCATGAACTGGGTGGATGCGCGGCAGGCGATCATCGACAATTTTGCCGGAGATAATTTCACTTATGCGCCGGTGAACGTCGCCTTTACGCTGGTCGGCTGGCTATATGAGGAAGGCTTCACCAAGCAGATGCTTACGACCATCAACTGCGGATACGATACCGACTGTACGGTCGCAACGCTCGGATCGCTTCTGGGCATTCTGCACGGCACGGCGTATCTGGACAGCTATTGGACCGAGCCGCTGGGCGAAAACATCATTACGAGCAAGCCGATCACCGGCTTCCGTGCGCCGAAATCGATTACGGAATTGACGGAGCGCACCATCGCCGCTCGCCGCATCGTGCAGGAGCATTACGCGCAGCAGGCGGATAAAACGGCGTTCGTCATTCCGTATCTTTCCGATGTGGAAGTTTATACTCTGCCCACGGGTGCGTTCAAGGAGCACGATCTGGAGGTTCGTATCCGCCGCTGCCCGGCGTTCGCGCCCGGACAGACGCAGACTGTGCTTATCGAGGTGAAAAATCTGCAGGACATTCCGCAGAGCATCGCGTTCGTTCCGCACGCCGAAGGCTTTGTGTGCGAAGGCGCGCAGATGGAACTGGAAAGCGGCGAGAGCAAGATGGCGGCGCTGGCTGTTACCGCGCCGCAGGAGAAGGATCCGCTCTGGCGCGGTTTCCTGGAGGTGCGCAGGACGCTGCGCGGCGTGTACTGGAACAGCGAATTTTTGCCGCTGAATATGATCCCCACGATGGACTGGGCGTATGAAGTGGACGGGCAAAAGGGCGAACTGCGCTGCGTGGAAAACCAGATCTCGGCAGGCGATCTTCCTGAAGGAAAGACGATCGTACTGGAAACGACGCTGAGCCTGCAGGGCGAAGGCGGCGCGACGCTGAAACTGTGCACGGCCAGCCCGGTCAAAGCGTGGCTTGACGGCGAGCTGATCATCGATTGCGAAGAAAAGACGAAGGTAATCCCGGCGTATCACCGTGCAGATAAGCGCAAGTGCGCCGTTTTGCCCGAAGGCGCAGGCGAACACAGGCTGCGCGTCGAGATCGGCGGCAAGAGCTTTGAAGAGATCTATTTTATGGTCGTTTCGCAGGATCTGTACTGGGCGTACCGGATCGACAGCATGTTCAGCATGCCGGAATAAAACGAACAAGAGCGCACGGAGGAACGATATGGACAGGCATGTTTTCAAAGGGAAATGGATCACCGATGCGGAATTTGCCGCGCTCAAGCCAAGGAATGTGTTCCACAAGCAGCTGGAGCCGCTTGATCTGCCCTGCGGCGAGCATCGGAACCGGCATATCCTGTTCCGCCGTGCGTTCTTTCTGACCAAGAGGCCGGAAAAGGCTGCGCTGTACATCAGCGCAGACGATTACTACAAGCTGTATATCAACGGGAAATTTGTCGGACAGGGGCCTGCGCCGTCTTATCCGCAGCACATGCTGTACAATGTGTGGAAGATCGCGCCGTTTTTGCAGGAAGGCAGGAATGTGATCGCGGTGCACACACTCTATCAGGGGCTGATCAACCGCGTATGGGTCAGCGGTGATATGCGCCACGGGCTGATCTGCGATCTGGAGGCGGATGGCCAGATCGTTCTTTCCTCCGACGGGAGCTTTCTGACGCATCCGCACACCGGCTTTGCGGAAATGGGCACGACGGGCTATGAAACGCAGTTTCTGGAACGGCAGATATCCTCTGCGCCGGAATTCGGCTTTGAACAGCCGGACTATGACGATTCTGCATGGGAGAGAGCTTCTTCCCGGGAGCATGTGGATTACGAATTGTTTCCGCAGGAGACGAAGCCGCTGGTTTTTGAGCGGATAGAACCGGTTGAAACGATCGTGCGGCCTGCGGAAGGCGGAAATTCGGTGTATGTGGACTTTGGCCGGACGTACGTCGGCTATCTGGAAGCGGATGCACGTGGGAAAGAAGGAGCATGCATCGTCGTCCGCTGTGCGCAGGAGTTGGAGGACGAACGGGCGAAGACGCTGCGCTATGCCATGCGCTGCAACTGTAGATACGATGAAGAGTGGATTCTGTCCGGCGGGATAGACGCGCTGGAATGGTTCGATTATAAATCGTTCCGCTATGCAGAGCTGATCGTGCCGGACGGCTGCGAGGTGGAGAACATACGCCTGAATGCGCGGCATTATCCGTTTGCACTACGCGCGCAGCTCAGAGCGGAATATGCGCAGGATGAAAAACTGCGCGCGATATGGGAGTTGTGCGTGCACTCGCTGCGCTGCGGCGTGCAGGAAACGATACAGGACTGCATGGACCGCGAAAAGGGCTTTTACGTGGGCGACGGCTGCTACACGGCTCTTGCGCACATGCTGCTCAGCGGAGACGACAGCATGGTTCGCAAGCTGATCGACGATGCGTTCCGTTCCGTGTTCATCACCGAGGGCATGGTCACCTGTCTGGACTGCTCGTTTATGCAGGAGATCGCCGAGTATCCGCTGATGCTGGTCGAGCTGATCTGGTGGCATTACAGGCTGACGGGCGACAGGGGCTATCTTGCGCAGAATTATGCTGGCGTTTGCCGCCTGCTGGATGCATACCGGCGCGATTACGAGAAGGACGGGCTGCTGCGCGATCTGGACAAATGGTGCGTGGTGGAGTGGCCGGACAATTACCGCGACGGGTACGACGCCGACCTTACGCAGGGACAGGTGTGTCATGAACCGCACGTGTCCATCAACGCCTATTATTTAGAGGCGATCCGCTGTGCAAACGCCATGGCCAAAGCGCTTGACTATGCGCCGTATCGAAACAGAACGCCCCTTGTGCGCGCGTTTATCGCCGCCTTTTATGATCCCCAGCGCCATCTGTTTACCGACAGTCTGCATTCGGATCATATCAGTATTGTTGGAAATCTGTTCCCGTTTGCCTTCGAACTTTTGCCGGATCAAGAATGCGAAGAGAAGGTTCTCGGCATGATCCGCGAGCGAAAGATCGAATCTGTCAGCTTTTTCTGCGCGTTTCCGATGATGCAGGGACTGATGCGCCGCCGGGAGCACGAGCTGATCCGACAGATGCTGCTGTGCGAGGGCGCGTGGCTGCGCATGCTGCGCGAAGGCGCGACGACGACCTTCGAAGGCTGGGGCAGGGGGACGAAATGGAACACATCGCTGTTCCATCTCACCTTCTCGTTTGCGGCGATCTTCCTTTGCATGGAAGACGAGACATTTTTTGATTTACCACTGGAGGAAAACGAATGAAACGAAAGAAAACAATTGCGCTTTTGCTCGCGCTTTGCATGCTGATCGCATATCTGCCGTGTGTTGCTTCGGCAGAAGACAGCGCGACGCTGCGCAACTGTACGTCGCTGCATGATCTGAAAACATGGCTGCTTAACTATGCGCAACCCTATAATACGAGCCTGACCATCTATTACGGGCCGGAGCTGGATTCGGTCATGGCGGATGACGAGCGGATCGGGACGATGCTGTACAACAGCGGTATGATGAAATGGGTCTGCCGAATCAATAGGGAGAAACGCATCCTGCGCGTGACGGAGATCGATTATCAGGCCGGGCATCGGATCGCATACGCGTATTTGAATGAAGATTACTGGTTTATACGGGATCAGGAAGAGTTCAACGCGCTCAATAATGCGCTGACGATCGTCAGCGCTGCGCAGGCAAACACATCCACTGTGCTGGAGATGGAACGCTTTTTTCATGACTGGCTGTGTTCGTATGTCGTCTACACTGCAAGCGATGTGGAATACACGTATTACGACAACTGCGTCGGAGCGCTGAATGGCGGCGCGGCGGAATGCGACGGGTATTCCGATGCGTTCTATCTGCTGTGCAAGCTCGCGGGGATCCCTGTCGGCTATCAGCACGGGTATACGTACGATCACGAAAAGCAGGCGGAAGACACGCATCTGTGGAACGTTGTGTATATAGACGATACTTGGGTGCATGTGGACGTGACGTGGGACGACCGGGACTATCAGGACGATACGATCCGCGGAACGCAGTACACGTATTTCAACACCTGCGATTACACGCTCAATGCCGATCACAAATGGTTCGGAGACTGCACCGTGTACCCCATGGCGTATTATATGGACTGGGATCTGTTCTTTTACAGCTGCGCGCAGGCGGGGCAGAGCGGGTTCGGCGCGTACTATGAAACGCTGGACGATGCGGCCTCCTATGCCCGGACCATGCAGAAGCAGGGTTGGGAACAGTTTCACTTCATGGTGAAGGGGTATTATCCCGACGGCGTGGAGATGAACGAGGTCCTTCTGAAACGGGGACTGCGCGGCATGTGGCGCACGTGGACGAGCTATATAGAAGGATACACCTGCTTTGACGTGTATATGGAATGAGAGAAGGCCTCTGCACAGGCGGAAAACCTGTGCAGAGGCCTTGTTTTTATGAGAACAGGGTATTAAAAGAACATGTCACCGGGGCGATAGCCCTCCGGCAGCTCTTCCTCTTCGACAAATGCAAAGCTTTCGTCTTCCAGAATGGGCAGGAAGAATTCGAACGGCGGGCGGTCGAACTCGCAGGCGTAATCGCTCGCGCCGAACCAGCCGCCTTCCTTTGCCTTCAGGTTCAAATCGCGCGCGAACTTGGTGCGGTTGCAGCAATCGTGCACGGCGACGGGCCATTTCTCATCATCGGCCGTCTTCATAAAGAGCAGGGTCAGCTCGTGGCTCCAGACGGGGGAGATGTAGCCGTGGCGGCAGATGTACATGTTCTCGCCTTCGTAGTTGCCGATGTTGTTCGGGTTCAGATGCAGCTCGGCGCAGTTGATGAAGTCGAGCCCGGTGGCGAGGATGGCTTCTTTCTTGCGCATGAAGGTTTCGTAGAATTCCGGCGTCATGGGCGTTTCGATGCCGACGCGCGGAATATACTTTTTCGCGATACCGATGTTCTCGATCACCTTATCGGCGCAGCCGGACGCGCCCAGATTAAAGCGCAGTTCATCCAGCCCGGCCTCGCCCAGCGCCTTCAGGTTTTCCTCGTTTGCCAGAAGGCCGTTGGTGTACAAATGCTGGTGCACGCCGGCGGAGCGGAATTTGGCGATGATCCCGTAGTACTTTTCGATCTCCATGAACGGCTCGAGGTAGACATACGAAACGCCGCTGGGCCTTTTGGAGGTGGACAGAAGAAGCTCCACGTCTTCTTCGCGGAACTTTGTGCCGCCGATTTCCCACATGCCCTCGCCGATGGGCGGCTGGCAGTCCAGCTCGCCGTAATTATAGCAAAAGCGGCATTCGATATTGCACTTGTTGGTTTTGCGGATGGCGCTCAGCCCCGTGCCCAAAAGACAGGAGCGGCAGCCCTTGGCAAACTTATCGTCCTGGCCAACATACAGCGTGCGGCCTTCGAGCGATTTGAGGCCCTTGATCTGCGCCTTGAGCGCATTGTCGCGGTGTTCGACGGCGGTTTCGATCTGCGAAAAAACGGCGTAGACGATCTCCTGCTGATAGGGCATCAGTTCTTCCTCGTCATCCAGCTGTGCAAAAAAAGTAAACCAGGCCAAAGCGTCCTGCTTGGAAATCTTCATAACGGTTCCTCCTGCGTATGCTTCTGCTATTATACCTGAAACATGGGCAGAGGTAAACGCATTTTTGAATATGCCTTTGCAAAGAAAGACCGCCGGCGCGCCTTTACCGCAGTGCGTTCATGCCGTATAATGGAGTTATTATGAAAACGGGGTGGAAGCGATGGGAAAGACGGAGCTTATCTTTCTGGGAACGGAAGCATGTATTCCTTCGCCGGGGAACGATACGGCCAGTTATCTTCTAAACGGGCGGATCCTGATCGATACCGGCTGGCACGTTACCGAAACACTGCGCCGCGCGGGATATGTTCCTTCAGACGTGCAGGCGCTGCTGTTTACGCACATGCATCATGATCATATGATG
>JAFQGN010000127.1 GCA_017398245.1 Clostridia bacterium
ATGCGCTTCTTGCTCTTGTCGATCTCGATGATCTTCAGGTTCATGGTCTGGCCAACGAACTCTTCGATCTTCTCAACATAGCGGAGGGACAGCTGGGATGCGGGAATGAAGGCGCGGATGCCCATAACGTTTGCCAGCAGGCCGCCCTTGACGGCTTCCTTGCCAACGCCCTCGACGAATTCGCCGGCTTCCTGCTTTGCAACGATGTCTTCCCAAGCCTTGCGGTTGATGATGTTGCGCTGGGAGAGCAGAACATTGCCTTCGCCATCGTTTACCTTCACAACCTCGACTTCGATTTCGTCGCCGACCTTAACATCGGTGGAAGAAAGATCGGTCTTCTTCACAAGACCGTCTGCCTTGTAACCAACGTTGACGCAAACTTCGTCTTCGGTGATCTGTACGACGGTACCGGTGACGACCTGGCCGGGGCGGAGCTGAACAAGCGTAGCTTCAACGTCTTCCATGGACATTGCGGCCTGTTCCTGGGTTTCTTCGGTGATAACTTTCTTCTCGATGTCGTTCATTCTTGCAACAACCTCCTTAATTATACAATCCGGTGTGGATGCACCGGCTGTAATCCCAATAAGATCGGACGGAGCGAATTTCTCGCCGTCCAGCTCCTTTGCCGTTTCGATGAACAGCGTGCGGGAACATTTTTCCCGGGCAAGGCGGTACAGCTTTTCGCTGTTGGAGCTCTTCCGCCCGCCGACTACGATCATTGCATCGGCCTGCGATGCGATTTCCACCGTCTCGGCCTGCCGGTCGCGGGTGGCCGGGCAGATCGTCGCCCGTATGTCAATTTCGCGGATCTTTTCTTTCAGCAGCGTGCAGAGCTGGTCAAACAGCTCCTTCACCATCGTGGTCTGGGATACCACCAGCGCCCGTTCCATTTCGGGAAGCGCCTGAATATCCTCCGCACACATCACCGTGTAGCCGCCGGGGCCTGTCCATCCCAAGATGCCCACGACCTCCGGATGCGCCCGTTGGCCGATCACGATCACCGGAATTCCTTCCTCCGAGGCCTGACGCACCATCTCATGAATGCGCGCCACGAAGGGGCAGGTGGCGTCCAGTATCCGGCAGTCCTTTGCCTGAAGCGCCTCGATTTCGCTGCGCCCCACGCCGTGGGACCGGATCACAACCTTTGCGCCCGCAGGAATTTCATCGATGGAATCCACGCTCACCACGCCGTCCCGCGCGAGGGCTTCCACCATCTGCGGGTTATGGATGATCGGGCCCAGTGTGACCGCCGGCGCGGCTGCCGCCGCAGTATCCACCGCCCTGCGCACGCCGAAGCAGAAGCCGGCATGCCTGGCAAGTATCGTTTTCAAATCGAAATCGATCCTTTCCCGACCTTTTCGGGCCGTTCAGGCGGACAAAGATAATTTCCGCTAACCAGCTCTATTCGACAGCGGCAGCGGAAATCCTGCAAGAATATTCTTGATTTACAGCCAATTTACGTTAAGTTTTGGATTCAAAGAAGGATTGTTTTTATTCCTCCTTCATGCTCCAGATGGAATCGGAGATGCGCTGGGTCGCAGCGTCCAGCGTATCCTTGTCCATGCGCCGTCCGAAGTCGGAAAAGTCAATGGGCGCGCCAAAGCAAATCCGGCTCCTGCGCAGCAGCCTGTAGGGCGCGATGTAACAGGGAATCACCGGGACCCCCGCGCGCAGGGCGATCATGCTGGCGCCGGGCAGCATGGGCTTGGGGTTTACCACGTCGCTGCGGGTGCCCTGGGGGAATATGCCGATGCCCCTGCCCTCCTTTGCCAGCTGCATGGTGGTGCGGATGGCGCTGAGGTCGGCGTTGCCGCGGTCGATGGGTATGCCGCCGATGGCGCGGATCACCGCTGCGATGGGTTTATGCTTGAAAAGCTCCTTCTTGGCAAGGTAAAACACCCTGCGGCGGCGGGGCAGGCGCGCGGATATGTACAGAGGGTCCTTGGCGGAAAGATGGTTCAGGCAGAGCACGTAGCCGCCCTCCGCGGGAATGTTTTCCAGGCCCTCCGTCTTTGCCGGCCAGAGCAGCTTCATCGCCGGGGAAAGCACCGAGTGAACAAGGTTGTAAAAGCGGTCTCCCATTTTTTCAGCCTCCGATCGCGTCCTTTGCCAGAAGAACAACGGCGTCAATCGCCTGTTTCAGGCTCATGCTGGAAGTATCCACCAGCTTTGCATCTTCCGCCTGCATCAGCGGGGAGGCTGCGCGGTGGGTGTCGTTGTAATCGCGCTCCACGATGTCGTCGAGCACTTCGTGGTACAGGGGCGTCTCGCCCTTGCCGCGCAGCTCATTGTAGCGGCGCAGGGCGCGTACCTCCGGGGAGGCCGTCAGATACAGCTTCAGCGTGGCCTCCGGCAGCACCTTCGTGCCGATGTCCCGGCCGTCCATCACGATGGCCGTGCCCTTCGCCGTCTCCTGCTGCAGGCGCACCAGGTAGGCGCGCACCTCCGGGATGGCGCCCACGGCGCTGGCTGCCATGCTCGCCTCCGGCGTACGGATAGCCTCGGACACATCCTCGCCCTCCAGGTACATCTTCTGCGCGCCGCCTTCAAATTTCACTTCGATCTTTACGCTGTCCACTGCGGCTGCGATGGCCGCTTTATCTTCCAGCAGGCCCCTGCGCATGAAGCACAGGCCCACCGTGCGGTACATCGCGCCCGTGTCCAGATACATGGCCCCCAGCGCCTCCGCCGCCGCCTTTGCGATGGTGGATTTTCCCGCGCCCGCCGGGCCGTCGATTGCGATAGAAAAGATTTTGTTCATGTGTTTTATCCTTTCGGGGAGGCGCAAGGGGGACGCTGTCCCCCTTGCCTCCCTGCCAAAGGGAATGATTCCCTTTGGAAACCCCTGTAAAGGCACGCTATGCGTGCCTGAATATTTTTATTTGC
>JAFQGN010000128.1 GCA_017398245.1 Clostridia bacterium
GTCGAGCTCCTCCGGCGTCATGGCAAGGATGCGGTCGGTCCGGTCGGCTCGATCGACCTTGGGCAGATGATCGCCGAGATAGCCAGCCATCCACAGCGGGAAGGTAGACTGGCGCACCTGTTCTACGCCCAGATCCGGCAGAACGCCCGCGATAAAGTTCAGAAACAGCGGGTTCGGCGCAAGGATGAGCATCTGATCCGGGCGCAGGCTGTCGCGGAAGGAATACAGAAGATAGGCGATGCGGTGCAGCGCGATAGTGGTCTTTCCGGAGCCCGCTACGCCCTGAACGATTAGAGTCCGGTTCAGCGGATGGCGGATGACAAAGTTCTGCTCGGCCTGGATGGTGGTGACGATCTCGCGCAGGCGGTCGCCCGTCATGGAGCCGAGGACAGACTGCAGATAGGCGTCCTGCGAAACGACGTCCGTATCGAATATCGTCTGCAGCTCTCCGTTTTCGATGCCGATCTGCCTTTTGAGCGTCAGCTCGCCCCGCACCTCGCCGTCGGGCGCAACATAATGCATCGGGCCGATCTGGCCGGAATAATACAGGTTGGCCACCGGCGCGCGCCAGTCCACCACCTGCACTTCGTGGCTGTCGGAGCGGTTCACACCGTATTTGCCGATGTAGTAGACCTGCTTTTCGCCGCCGGTCTCGGTAAAATCGATGCGGGTGAAGTAGGGCTTTTTAGCGGCAAGCTCCATATTGCGCAGGGCGTTCACCGCGCTGGTATACAGCAGCTCGCGAATGGGCAGCGCGTCCGGGTCGTACATGCGGGCGGTGGATAGCGCGCCTTCGGCGTTCATCTTTTCCTGTGCGGCGACACGGCGTTCGCTTTCGACGATCTTCAGCGTTTCGGCAAGATGGGCAAGCTCCTCCTGCGCCGCGGGGTGGTTGATCGGCATGGGTGTGTCCCTCCTTTCGTTGGTCCGGCAGTTTTTCATTACAAATAGATGCACAAAATATGTGCAGGGCAGATAGAATACACCCGTGCGCAAAATTTTACAATAGAATATAGTGTTAAATTTGGGTAAATGAGTATTGGGAGATCGAAACGGGAAATATAGGCAGGTAAAGGAGTGGATTCGGCATGGTCTGGCTCAGTTCCGCGTTGTTCTTTCTGCTGCTTTTGTACCATGCTCCCATGGCGGTGTTTGTGCGTGTTGCGTGGGACGACTATGCCGGGACGTGGGTTTCGGTCGGCATGGCGCTGCATCCGCTTTTATACGAACGTACGGTCTATATCAGCCGCTTTCCCAAGCGCGCAAAAAAGGCGGATGTCGGCTTTCGGGCGGTGCTGAGGGTGTTCCACGGGCTATGGCAGAAAAAGAACACACAGCTGGATATCAAGGTCGAGATCGCATCGGGCGACGCGGCGGCGACTGCGCTGCTCTACGGCGGGTGCTGCGCGCTTGCGGCAAATTTTGCCGACCGGGCGCGCGTGCGCATTGTGCCGCAATACGGGCGCAGCGACGCCCATTTTGCCCTGCGCGGGATGCTATGGGCCAAAACGGGGCATATTGCTAAGGCGGCTTACGCATATTTTCGGCAGAAACGGAGGAGAGAACATGGACAAAAAGCCCATTGAGAGCGTGATGCTCACGGCGATGGAGAGCATTCGGGATATGATCGACGTTTCGACGGTCATCGGCGAGCCGGTGGTCTCGTCGGACGGAAGCACGGTGATCCCGGTTTCAAAGGTTTCGTTCGGCTTTGCGGCGGGCGGCGCAGATTGTGCAGCCAACAAAAGCGCGGAGCTGGCCGACCCGTTTGCGGGCGGCGCGGGAGCGGGCGTTTCCGTGCAGCCGGTCGGGTTTCTCGTGCTGGAGGAAGGGCGCGTTCGGCTGCTGCCCGCGCAGTTCCCCACGCCAGTGGACAGGCTGATCGAGCTCGCGCCGCAGTTTCTGGAGGACTGCAGGCGGTATCTGCGCGAGAAAAACGGCAAATGCGCTCAGGAACAGGGTGCGATGGCGGAAACGGCAGGCGATCAGCTGTGATCGGAAGGATCCTTTGGCTGTTTTTGCTCTTTATGCTTATCCCCGGAACTGCCATCGCCGGGGAAATGCCCGCGCGGCAGGAATACGCGCAGGTGGACGGCCTCGGCGCGAAAGCCTATTGCCTCATCGAGCGCGAGACCGGGCGCGTATTGTTTGCCGGCAACGAAAACGAAATGCTGCCGATGGCCTCGACCACAAAGATCATGACCGCGCTGCTTGCGCTGGAGAATAGCGCGCTGGACGAAACGGTCACGGCGGGGAAGAACGCCTATGGCGTGACCGGTACGAGCATGTATCTGCAGCTTGGCGAACAATTGCCCATGGAGCAGATGCTGCAGGGGCTGATGCTGCGCTCCGGCAACGATGCAGCGGTCGCGATTGCGGAACATATTTCCGGCACGGTGGAGGACTTTGCACAGAAAATGAACGAGCGCGCGCAGCAGCTGGGCATAGACGCGCATTTTGTCACCCCCAACGGCCTGGACGCAACCGGGCACGGCGCGAGCGCGCTTGCTATGGCCCGCCTTGCGGCAAAAGCGCTGGAGAACGAGGATTTTCGGCGCATCGTGGGTATGCAAAGCGCGACCGTGCCGTGGGAGGGCAACGAGTACGACCGAGTTCTTACCAATAAAAACAAGCTGCTCAAGGAATACGAAGGCGCGACCGGCGTCAAAACGGGTTATACCTCCAAAGCAGGCCGCTGCCTTGTGTTTTCGGCCGAACGGGACGGCATGGAGCTGGTCGGCGTGGTGCTGAACTGCTATACATGGTTCGATTCGGCCGAAAAACTGCTGGATAAAGGCTTTGCGGATTACGAACTGCAAACCGCCCTGCAGGCAGGCGCTGCCACAGCAGAAGTCTCCGTTTCCGGCGGCACGAAAAACAGCGTTGCGGTCATCGCTCAGCAGCCCCTGCGCGCACCGCTTGCCCAGCACGAGGCCTATCGCATCGAGTACGACCTTCCCGAAAGTCTGCGCGCGCCGGTGGAGGAAGGGCAGCGTGTGGGCACGGTGCGGCTGGTTCTGGAAGAAAGCGGCGAGACGCTTGCGCAGTGCGAGCTGTTCGCCGCACAGGACGTACCAGAAAACACTGCGGCACAGGCGTTTCGGCGCATCATCGGCCAATGGAGCATTTTTGCCGGAGACGATACAAAACCTTAATGCAACCTTACATTGACACAGGCCCTCCCGCAGGGGTATAATAGAGCGAAGCCGCACGGAATCGGCTCCGTAAGAGCATGGCTTGCCATGCCGCCGTTGTCCGGCGAGTATATGCAGGAGGTGCAGCTATGTACGCTGTAATCGCAACTGGTGGAAAGCAGTATCGCGTTGAGCAGGGCGATGTCATTTTCGTCGAAAAGCTCGAAGGCGAAGTCGGCGCAGAAGTCAAGGTTGATGTTCTGCTGATCAAGAAGGACGACGAATCCGTCGTCGTCGGCGCTCCGGTCGTTGAAGGCGCTTCCGTTACCGCGAAGATCGCCGGCCAGGTCAAGGGCCAGAAGATCGTGGTCTACAAGTACAAGGCCAAGAAGAACGAGCGCAAGAAGCAGGGCCATCGTCAGCCCTACACCAAGCTGGAAATCACCGCCATCAACGGCTGATTGATATGACAGCGGTCACCTTCTTTCGCGACGGTGCCTCTCTTGCAGGCTTTCGGGCCAATGGCCACAGCGGCTATGCGCAAGAGGGATCGGACATCGTCTGCGCGGCGGTTTCGGCCCTTACGCAAACTGCGGAACTTGGGCTTCGGAAGGTCGCTAAGGCCAGGGCAAAGGTCGTTCTGGACGAAGACAACGCTTCCTTGGAAGTGCGTCTCCTCGAAACGGACGGGCAGGCTTGGCAGGCTGCGCAGGTCATCCTGCGTACGTTGGAAGAGGGAATTCTTGATATCGAACAACAGTATCCGGATTTTGTCCGGACTGCTTACAGAGAACGGAGGCAGAAACCATGATGAATCTTCAGCTTTTTGCGCATAAAAAAGGTATGGGCTCCTCGCGCAACGGCCGTGACAGCCATTCTCATCGCCTGGGCGTCAAGCGTGCCGATGGTCAGTTCGTGACCGGCGGCAGCATCCTGGTCCGTCAGCGCGGCACCGTGTTCCATCCCGGCGTCAACGTTGGCATCGGCGATGACGACACCCTCTACGCGAAGATCCCCGGCGTGGTCAAGTTTGAGCGCGTTGGCAAGACCAAGAAGCAGGTCAGCATCTATCCGCAGGTTCAGGAAGGCGCCGAATAATCCGGCCTGAATGAATTTGCCGGTGCAGACTTTCACCAGCAAACAAGCATAGCCGGCAGGTTCCCAAGCGGGTTCCTGCCGGTTTTCTTTCGTTTGAACATACTTTCGCGCAGACATGCGGCTGTGTGGATCCTCGCAAGCCGATGTAATCGCAAAAGGACGGTATATTTTCGCGCAGATTTGCACTTTTTGGGGAACTGATTTGATGAAAATACCAAAGAAGGAACTGGACGCGCGCCTGACTCTGCTCGACAGCGCGCAGGCGTTCCACTGGTCGGAAACAGATGGCCATTTTGCGGCCCTGTGCGCCGGGAACCCCAGTGCGCTGATCGATGCAGGGGACTGCTGGCGGGCGGAAGGCGACGAAGCGCTCATCCGCCGATATTTTGATCTGGACAGATGCTACAGCGGCATTTGCGATGATCTGGACTGGCTCCCGCAGGCGGGCGAGGCGGTGCGAAAGCTGCCCGGGCTGCGGCTTTTGCAGCAGGATACATGGGAGACGATCCTCGCGTTCATCTGCTCGGCGAATAATAATACCGCGCGCATCCGCACCCTAGTGCTCACGCTCTGCCGCGATTACGGCGAGCATTTTGTGCGCGACGGGCTGGAATATTACGGTTTTCCAAGCGCGCAGCGGCTCGCGCAGGTGCCCGAGAGTGAACTAAGGGAAAAGAAATTCGGCTACAGGGCGGCGTATCTGATCCAAACGGCGCAGATGGTCGCGCAGGGCCATCCCATTGCCGATGCGGCCCGGGTGGAGTACGATGCTGCGAAGAAACTGCTGACAGCCTTGCCCGGAGTCGGGCCGAAGGTGGCCGACTGCGTGCTGCTGTTCGGCTGCGGGCACAACGAAGCGTTCCCGGTGGACGTGTGGGTGGACAGGCTGCTGAAAAGCTGGTGCGGCATCGACGAAAAGAACAGAGACAAGGCCGCGGCTCTGGCGCGCGAAAAATTCGGGCCGAACGCGGGCGTGATCCAGCAATATCTGTTCCATTGCGCGCGCTGCGGGCTGATAGAACTCTGATATACGGCAAACAGAAAGATCAAGGTGAGAAAAATGCTGGGTGTATGGGCAAATCCGATTTTGGTCATCGTTGGCGCGATCGCAGGCACGCTGCTCAAAGGCGGCATCCCAGAGCGTTTCCGCAAGATCCTGATGCAGGGCTTGGGCCTGTGCGTCGCGCTGATCGGCATTTCCGGCGCGATCGAGACCGCCAACGTGCTTGTGGTCATCCTGTCCATCGTGGCCGGAGCGATCATCGGTGAGGCGCTGCGCATCGAGGAGCGGCTGAACCGCTTCGGCGATTGGGCGCAGGCGAAGATGGCGCGCCCCGGCGATACGGGCTTTGGACAGGGCTTCGTCAGCGCAACGCTGCTGTTCTGCGTGGGGTCAATGGCTGTGGTCGGCTCGCTGGAGGCGGGCCTGAGCAACAACCCGGATACTTTGCTTGCCAAAACCGCGTTGGACGGCGTGACGAGCGTCGTTTTCGCCTCCACGATGGGCATCGGCGTGGCGTTTTCGGCGATCCCGCTGCTGCTGTATCAGGGCGGCATCGCGCTTCTGGCCGGAGTGGTCGGCCCGCTGCTGAGCGAGGCTGTGATCGTGGAAATGAGCGCGACGGGCAGTCTGCTGATCCTTGGCCTCGGCCTGAATATGCTGGAGGTGACCGGCGACAAGCCGATCAAGGTGGGCAATCTGCTCCCGGCCATATTTATGCCGATCGCGCTGCTCCCGCTGGTCGAGCTCCTCTTCTGAGCCTTGGGGAGAAACGGCGGGGACTCCGTCCCCTGCACCCCTGCCAAAGGGTTCTCACCCTTTGGGATCCCATCTTAGGGCTGAAATGGTATTTGAGGAAGCCGAACCTATCGCAGGAACAATAAAGCCCAGAATGATTTCTTTTCAGGGAGTGAGAGGGCGGTTTTTCTTTTGCCACAGTCGGCAGTGCCGGGAAGCCTTTGCTCCCGCCGCCGGCCAGTGACCGGTGACAATTGCTACTGCCGATACTTTCGGGAGAACAGCA
>JAFQGN010000129.1 GCA_017398245.1 Clostridia bacterium
CCCGGTCACGCTGGTCATGATCGGCGGCTGGAAGGGCTGGACGCTCTTCGGCCTGGTCACGGCCTGCGCCGTGGTGGGCATCACCTTCACCGCCGTGAACATGAAAAAATGGAAAAAGCTTTCCATGACCCTGTACATCGTCACGGGCTGGATGGCCGTCATGGCGCTGGGCGTCGTCATCCGCTCCATGGGCGCCGCGCAGATCGCCTGTCTCATCGGCGGCGGCCTGTGATATACCGGAGGCATCCTCTTCTATCGGCGTAAGGACATCAAATGGATGCACGCCGTGTGGCATCTGTTCGTTCTGGCAGGCACAATCCTGCATTATTTCATGGTTTACGGCGGCTATCGCACCTGAGCCGCGTCCGAAAGCGAATATAATTTGGGAGGCATATTCCAATGAGCAATTTCATCATCGTGACCGATTCTTCCTGCGATCTTTCCGCGAAAATGGCCGAGGAGCTCCAGCTCCACGTCGTGCCGCTGTCCGTTCAGCTGGACGGCAAGACCTACACGAACTATCTCGACTGGCGCGAGATCTCTCCTGCCGAATTCTACGGTGCCATGCGCGCCGGCGCCAAGAGCACTACGGCCGCGCCCAATGTCGATCAGTTCGCCACCGCCATGGAAGAAGGCCTCTCTCAGGGCAAGGACGTGCTCTACATCGGCTTCTCCTCCGGCCTGAGCGGAACCTTCAACGCCGGCCGCCTTGCCGCAGAAGAGATGCAGGAAAAGTACCCCGACCGCAAGATCTACGCCATCGATACCCTCTGCGCCGCCGAGGGCGAGGGCCTGCTGTGCTGGTACGCCGCCCACATGCGCGATGCAGGCAAGTCCATCGAAGAGGTACGCGATTGGGTCAAGGCCAACATGATGAAGGTCAACCACTGGGTCACCGTGGACGACCTCAAGTACCTGCGCGCCGGCGGCCGCATCTCCGCCACCACCGCCGTCGTGGGCACCATGCTCAACATCAAGCCCATCATCCGCATGGACGAGGCGGGCAAGCTGGAATCCGTCGGCAAGGTGCGCGGCCGCAAAGCCGCCATCAAGGCCCTGTTCGAGTACGCCAGCACCCGCGCCGTGAACCCGCAGGATCAGGTCATGTTCATCAACCATGCCGAGTGCGAGGACGAGGCCGTCGCCCTTGCCGATATGCTCAAGACCCAGCTGCACGTCAAGGACGTCGTCATCAACACCCTAGGCCCGGTCATCGGCTCCCATACCGGCCCCGGCCTGCTGGTCGTGTTCTTCCTGGGCGAGCACCGCTGAGCCAAGGGCAGGGCACAGGGAGTACGCTGGGGCTCTGCCCCATGCCCCGCTGAAGAGGACGTTGGGGACTCTGTCCCCAAACCCCTGCTTAAGGGAATGATTCCCTTAAGAATCTTCAATTTGGGGATATAGATTCTGCCACAAAAAAGAGAAGCCCGGCAACACTTACAGTGTGAGCCGGGCTTATGCTATAAAAAAGCAAATTTGGTGTTCTGTTCGGCGGCAGCTATTGTCAGCGGGCGCTGCTCGCCCCAGCTACGCGTATCGCGTGGGCCAGCTTTTGAGGCGAAGGGGTTACGCTGGGGACTCTGTCCCCAGACCTCTGCGCGGGGGAATGATTCCCCCGCGACCCCTCAATTAGGGGGGCATCATTTCTGCCATAAATGGATGAGCCCGGCTACGCGTACCGCGTGGGCCGGGCTTTTGCTATAAAATAGCCATTCTTGCGTTCTATTCAGCAGCAATCGTAACAGCCAACCCTTTTCTTGAAGGCCGGCCAATGGCAGTACCATTTGCTACCGCCAATTCTTTCGATATGTTGCCAAACCCTAAATCGGTTTCTTTTCTGGGAGCGCGAGAACCCCTTTTCTTTTCCCAAAGAAAAGGGGTCCTCGCAAAAAGCTCCCGTCCTCTCGTTACCACTCGGCGATGACGCCGTCGCTGTCGCGCCAGATGGGGTTGTGCCAGTCGTGGCCCTCCACGGCCATCTTGCGCACATATTCCTCGTCGATCTCCACGCCAAGGCCCGGCCCGGTCAGCAGATCGCAATAGCCGTCCTTGTACTGGAAAATCTCCGGGTTCTTCAGGTAGTTGAGCAGATCGTAGCCCTCATTGTAATGGATACCGGCCGACTGCTCCTGAATGAACGCGTTGGGCGTGCAGAAATCCACCTGCAGACAGGCCGCCAGCGCGATCGGGCCCAGCGGGCAGTGCGGAGCAACGGCCACGTCGAACGCCTCGGCCATGGCCGAGATCTTGCGCGTTTCCAGAATGCCGCCGGCATGGCTCACATCGGGCTGGATGATGTCCACGCCGCCGCGCTTGAGCATGCTCTTGAAGCCCCAGCGGGTGAAGTTACGCTCGCCGGTCGCGATCGGAATGCAGATGGAGCGCGAAAGCTCGAGGAACTCCTCTTCGTTTTCGCACAGCACCGGCTCTTCCACAAACATCAGGTCGTAGGGCTCCAGCCGCTTCATCAGCTGCTTGGCCATGGTCTTGTGCACGCGGCCGTGGAAATCCACCGCGATGCCCAGATTCGGCGCGACGGAACGGATGGCCTCGACGCGCTCGACGGTCTCGTCCAGCTTCTGATAGGTGTCGATCCACTTGAGCTCGTCCGTTCCGTTCATCTTGATAGCGGAATAGCCCTGAGAGATCGCCTCCAGAGCGGCGTTGGCGGTATCGCGCGGATGGTCGCCGCCGATCCAGCGATAGACCTGGATGCGGTCGCGGCACTTGCCGCCGAGCATCTGCCAGATAGGCATATTGTGATATTTGCCCTTGATATCCCAGAGCGCCTGCTCGATGCCGGAGAGGGCGCTGGTCATGATGGGGCCGCCGCGATAGAAATTGGTGCGGTACAGAGTCTGCCAGATATCCTCAATATCCTCCGCGCTCTTGCCGATGATGACCTTCGAAAATTCTTCCACGCAGGCCGCGACCGTGGCCGCCTTGCCTTCCACAACGGGCTCGCCCCAGCCCTCCACTCCGCTTTCGGTCGTGATCTTCACAAACAGCCAGCGTGGGGGCACCTGAAAGAGTTCCACATTTTTAATGATCATTTCTCGTTCCTCCCCGGTATTTAATGAAAAACTGCGCGCGTTTCAAGAAATCCCAATCGGTTTCTTTGGGTAGGGTTCGGGGAGGGGATTTCTTTTTCAAAAGAAACCCCCTCCCCGATATTTTACATGACCCAAACCCCGTTGGCAAGCCTTGCGCGGAAGATAGGGAAAGTGCTATACTTACCGATAGAATATGTATCTGTCGAGGGAGGCGTTTTTTCATGGCAGAACCGATCCGTCTGGGCATTCTGGGCCCCGGTTCCATCTTCCGCAGGGTCATGACCGATATGCATAACGCAAAGAATATCCGCATCACCGCCGTCGCCTCCCGCTCCGCAGAAAAGGCCGAGGCCGCCGCGAAGCTTTGCGGCGCGCAGCATGTGTTCACATCCTACGAAGAACTGGCCAAATGCCCGGATGTGGACCTGGTCTACATCGCCACTCCTCACACATTGCATAAAGAACATTCCATCCTGTGCATGCAAAACGGCAAGCATGTCATTTGCGAAAAGCCCATGGCGCTCAGCGAAGCCGAAGTGGCCGAAATGGCCGCCTGCGCAAGGGAAAACGGCGTTTTCCTGATGGAAGCCATGTGGACGCGCTTCTTCCCCGCCGCCATCCGCGTGCGCGAGATCATCCAGAGCGGCGCCATCGGCGATGTGAAGCATGTCGAGGCCAAGTTCTCCTATCGCTCCGTCGGCCTGCCGCCCACGCACAGGCTGCTCGACCCGGCCCTCGCCGGCGGCGGTCTGCTCGATGTCGGCGTGTACGCGCTCGAGGCCATCACCGATGTGCTTGGCTGGCAGCCCTCCGCCGTGCAGGGCCTTTGCGTCAAGGCGGAAACCGGCGTGGACGGCCGCTTCTCCGTGCAGATGCTCTATCCCTCCGGCGCGACCGCGCAGTTCCTCTGCGGGATCGATGTCACCACCGATTCCACCCAGATGATCTACGGCACCAAGGGCCGCATCGAAATCCCGGATTTCTGGCATCCCACGCGCTTCACCGTGCGCTATGCGAACGGCGAGACCACCGAACACACCTTCCGCCCCGAAAACGAGGGCCATCATTACGAATTTGAACACGCCGCCGCGTGCATCCGCGATGGGATCACCGATTCCCCCGTCATCTCCCTTGCGGAGACGCAGGCCGTCACGCGCATCATGGAAGATCTTCGCCATGAACACGGCGTCGTCTACCCGCAGGAGGAACGCTAATGGCTAAACTGGAAGCTTACGACCGCTCTCTGCCCTACAGCTATGCCCTCGGCGCGTTCCCGAGCCTGCAGCTGATCGAGGCCCGGCCCGAGATCGTGCGCCGTCTGCTCGTGCATCCCGACGGGCTGGAGAGCGAGGGAGTGCGCCTGCTGCGCGAAAAATGCGCCGCCATCCGCGTGCGCGAGGAGCAGGCCGAACGCGTTTTGCGGCGCGAATCCAAAAAGGGGAATTGCTTTGCCGCGCTCGTGTTCGATAAATACGAGGCCGAGCTCGACCCGCAGGCCAGCCATGTCGTCCTCAACAATATTTCCGATTCGGGCAATCTGGGCACGGCGCTGCGCTCCTGCCTGGGGCTGGGCATCAAAAACGTGGCCTGCATCAAGCCCTGCGTCGATATTTTCGAACCCCACACCGTGCGCTCCAGCATGGGCGCGGTCTTTTCCATGAACGTGCGCGTGTTCGATACCTTCGAAGACTACCGCTCCCTCTTCCCGGAGCACACGCTCTACCCCTTCATGCTCAAGGGCTCGACCGAGCTGTCCGCCGCCTCTGCCGCGCCGCAGGAGCCGTGGTCCCTCGTCTTTGGCAACGAAGGCTCCGGCCTGCCGGACGAATTTGCCGATATGGGCGTGCCCGTGCGCATTCCTATGTCCTCCGAGATCGATTCCTACAACCTCGCCATCTCCGTCGCCATCGGCGCGTACGCATTCACGCAAAAATAAGGAACATAACCATGCAATTGAACGAAATCCAAAATTCCGCCTATGCAGCGGCAAAAGAACTGCTCTCTTTGCAGCGCCCGGGCTTTTTCAGGCCCCGCCTGCTCGTCGTGGGCTGCTCCTCCAGCGAGATCGCCGGCGGCGAGATCGGCCACCTTTCCTCGCCCCAGATCGGCGCGGCCGTGGTCGAAGGCGTCCTTTCCGCGTGCAAAGAGGCCGGCTGCGCAGTCGCGTTCCAGTGCTGCGAGCATCTCAACCGCGCGCTCATCGTCGAGAACGAGACCGCCGAAAAGCTGGGCCTTGAGCCCGTGTGGGTCGTCCCCGCGCCCAAGGCGGGCGGCTCTCTTGCCACAGCCGCGTGGCAGGCGATTTCGCAGCCCACGGCCGTTGAGCACATCCGGGCCGACTCCGGGCTCGATATCGGCGATACCTTCATCGGCATGCACCTGAAGGATGTGGCCGTGCCCGTGCGCCTTTCCAAGGCCTCCATCGGCTGCGCCCATCTCACCGCCGCGCGCTGCCGCCCCAAGCTCATCGGCGGCGAACGCGCAAAATACACCGAGGAGCACCTCAAATGAAAGCTGTCATACTGGATATGTACGGCGTGATCATCCGGCAGGACGGAAGCGATTTCGCGCCTTATGTGCAGAAATTCTTTCCGGAGCTGACCTATGAGCAGATCACGCAGCCTTGGTTCCGTGCGGACAGGGGCGAGATCGATGTATTGGACGTCTGGAAGGCGCTCGGGTTTACGGGCGATCTCGAGGCCGTCGATCGCGAATATCTCGACACGCTGGAGCTGAGCGACGGGTTTCACGCCTTCGCGCAGAGGATGCGCCCCCTTAGCAAAATGGCGATCCTTTCGGACGACAACAGCCGCTGGAGCCGCTATCTGCGGCGCAAATTCGATATCGACCGCTATTTCGACGCGATCTGCATCAGCGCCGAAACGGGCATCACAAAGCCGGACGAGCGCGCGTTTCTGAATGCATTGGAACAGCTCGGATGCCGGGCGGAGGAATGCGTGTTCATCGACGACAGGCCGCGCAATCTTTCCGCAGCGCAGGCTTTGGGCATGCGCGCTGTGCTGATGGGAAACGACAGCCGCTGGCCGGGCGAGCGCGCGTCCTGCTTCAGCGAACTGGCCGATATACTGGCCGAATGACAAAGGGTCTTCCCCCGATCGGGGTCCACCATACGAACAACACACACGGGAGGGTAATCTAAAATGACCAATTATACCATCGGCGCCCAGATGTACTCCTGCCGCACGCTGACCCAGGACGAGGCCGGCCTGCTCAGCACCATGAAGGCCCTCAAGGAAATGGGCTACACCCAGCTGCAGTATTCCGGCGCGGGCAAAGATATCCCCGCCGAAGCGTTTGCCGAATATCTCAAGGAGACCGGCACCCTGTGCGGCTCCACCCACATCTCCTTCCAGGAAATGGAAGAGGATCTGGACAAGGTCATCCGCAACCACAAGCTGTGGAACTGCGCCTATCCGGGCATCGGCGGCCTGCCGGGCGAGTATCGTGAATCCAAGGAAGGCTTCATCACCTTCGCCAAGAAGGCCGATGCCATTGCCGAGCGCCTTGCCGGCGAGGGCATGACCTTCGTCTACCACAACCACGCCTTCGAATTCGTCAAGTACGATGGCGTTCCCGCCCTGCAGATCCTCATGGACAACACCAAGTTCCTGCAGTTCGAGCTCGATCTGTTCTGGGTGCAGGCCGGCGGCGCTTCCCCGCTGGAATGGATCAAGAAGGTCGAAGGCCGCATGGACGTCGTCCACTTCAAGGAGATGACCGGCGCGCTCAAGCCCGTCATGATGGCCCCCATCGGCGAGGGCAACATGAACTGGCCCGCCCTCATGAAGGCCTGCGACGAGATCGGCGTGAAGCTGGCCTACGTCGAGCAGGACAACGCGGTCGATACCGATCCGCTCGCCTGCATGAAGACCAGCCACGATTATCTCGCTTCCATCGGCGGCCGCTTCTAAA
>JAFQGN010000010.1 GCA_017398245.1 Clostridia bacterium
CTGCTGTATCTGGGCAAGCAGTTCCCCGCAGGGCTGACGAGGCCTTTTGCAGACGTGGCCTGCGCCGTGAGCAGCGATAACGGCGATACATGGCAGGAGATCGGCATCGTGCCGCTGCCGGAGGGCACGAGCATCGACCAGTTCCACGAGCCGCATGTGGCGCAGTGCGCCGATGGCACTCTGCGCGGATATATCCGCTACCATTACCCGCAGGAAGAGGGCGGGAACCTGGGCGTGTTCCAGACCGAATCGCACGACGGCGGAAGGACATGGACCACGGCGGAGGATATGGGCATCCACGGCTCGCCGCCGCATATTCTGAAGCACTCCTCCGGCGCGTGGGTGATGGTATACGGCTGGAGGCACCCGGGCTACGGCCAGAGGGCGAAGATCAGCCTGGACGAGGGCAAGACCTGGGGCGAAGAGCTGATTTTGCGCGACGACGGCCCGGACGGCGATCTGGGTTATCCGTGTTCGGTGGAGCTGGAGGATGGCTCCATCTTCACCGTGTATTACCAGAAGGCTGCCGCCGGTGAAAAGACGAGCATCCTGTGGACGAAATGGAATATCGAATAAAGAGAGGGTTTTGATATGGATCGCATCATGTTCAAGGGCATTATGCCCGCTCTGGTCACCCCGGTGAACGAGGACGGTTCTCTGCGCAAGGACGCGGCGGTGAAGCTGATCAAGGCGCTGGGCGAGACCGGCATTTCCGGCTACTATATTCTGGGCGGCACGGGCGAGGGCGTGACCATCGAGCGCAACACCCGCATGGAATTTGCGGAGCTGGTGAAGGATGCGGCGCCCAAGGGCCTGAAGATCATCAACCACATCGCAGCGACGGATCTTTCCACCGTGCGCATGCTGGCCAAGCACAGCCGCGAGATCGGCATGGACGGCCTTGCCTCCGTTCCGCCGTTCTTCTATAAGTACGACGAGGCCGGCATTATTGAATATTATACGGCTATGTCGGAAGCGAGCGAGGGCATGCCGCTGATGGTGTACGCCTCTCCTCTGTCGGGCGACCCGGTGCCGGTGAGCACGATCGAAAAAATGCTGTCCATCCCCGGCTTTGTGGGCATGAAGTACACCAACCCGAATTACTACCAGATGAGCCGGTATAAGAAGATCGACGGCGGCAATGTGAACATCATCAACGGGCCGGACGAGATGCTCGCCCTCGGCCTGCAGATGGGCGCAGACGGAGGCATCGGCTCCACCTACAACAATATGCCCAGCCTGTATGTCGCGCTGTACAACGCCGCGCAGAGGGGCGATTTTGCCGAGGCGATCCGCCTGCAGCACAAGGCGAACGACGTGATCGAGATCATGATCAATTCGGGCAATGTCATCGGCGCGGTAAAGCTGCTGCTGGAGATGCAGGGCTTTGACGTGGGCGAGACGAACCATCCCATGCCGCGCTTCTCCGCCGAAAAGAAGGCCGAGCTGCGCGCGAAGTTCGAACAGTTCGATTTCCTGAAGAGCCTGTAAGTACAAAAACAGACCCGACGCACATGCGCCGGGTCTGTTTTGCATTTTAGTTTTGAGTGGGGCCGGTCAGGCTTCGCCGTCCCATTCGCGAAGGCGTTCGATGACCGACATGGACAGCTCCTGAATGATCTCCTTGCGGGAGGCGTGGTTTTCGCCCAGAGACTCGCGGTCGAGCGATTCCTGCAGAAGATAGGTGGGGGAAACGTGCAGCGCGTTGCACAGCGCAATGATCGTTTCCAGGCTGGCTTTGCGGGAGCCGCGCTCAATATGCCCCAGAAAGCTCAGCGAGATATCGGCCATTTCGGCCAATGCGGATTGTGTGATGTGGCGTTCTTTGCGCTTGGCTCGTATGCGCATTCCAAGTGCTTTATAATTCACTCCAATCAAACCTTTCTTTCTTTTGTCCTTTTTTTTGGAAATTTGCGCGGTTCACCTCTATTGAGTATATTCGACCTTCCATTTCTTTAGAATGGCACAAAAGAAGCAAAAAATTCTAGTGGTGAGTAAAATGGAAATTTCTTTGCTGCCCAAAATTTGCTGGGGCAGAGTGCGCGCAATGGCTATTGCCCTGGGAGGGGGTAAGCGGGTATAATAAAATGGGAATTGAGCGGCATGTGCCGGGCGGGGAGGGAACGCTTTTGTGCAAAGGGCATTCGGCGGCATGGGCGCTTGCAGCCGAGGGGCTTGCGATGGCGCTTCTGGGAGCTGCGGCGGGTCTGTGCGGCCTGATTTTGAGCGGACGGGCTCTGGGCGCGGCGCATGGCGGTTGCATGTGGCTTCTTCAGCCGCTGCTGGGCGCGTATATGAGCTTGCGCTGTGCGAAAAAGGGCGTTCCGGCCATACTGGCGTGGCTGCCCGCGCCGGCGTGCTTTGCGGGCGCATACTGGGCCGTGGTGGGCATGCCTCCGCATGCAGGCGCGGCGATGCTTTGCGCCGTGGCAGGTATCGTGGGCGCGTCCGCCGGGGAAGTGCTGCTCAAAAGGAGCAAAAACTGAGGAGAATTCGTCTATATGGACAAGTATATTTTGACCTGTGACGCCGGCACGACCGGCTGCAAGGCGACGCTCATCAACGCGCAGGGCGAGGCCGTGGCCGCGACGATCGGCGCGTACGGCACGATCTATCCGCAGCCGAACTGGGCCGAGCAGGATATGGAAGTCATCTGGCAGGCGGTGGTCGGCTGCATTAAGGAACTGCTGGAAAAGGTTCCGGCGGCGCAGATCGCCGCGGTGGGCCTGACGGGCACGATGAACGGCTGCATCCCCGTGGACGGGCAGGGCAGGGCTCTGGCCAACAATATCATCCATTCCGATTCGCGCGCCTGGCCGCAGCTGGAGAAGATCCGCGCGGTCATTTCCGATGCGGATTTTTACCGGCTGACCGGCTGCAGGCTGGATCACCACTATATGCTGCCGAAGATCCTCTGGCTGCGCGACGAAAGGCCCGAGGTATACGCGAAGGCAGAAAAATTCCTGAACACGAAGGACTATATCCACGGGAAGCTGACCGGCAATTTTGATACGACGGACGCTTCCGACGCCTCGCTGACGATCGCTATCGACGTGAACAAGGGCTGCTGGGCGGAGGGACTTCTGCGCGATCTGGGTATCGGAGAAGCGCGCATGGCCTCGATCCGTCCCGGGCATGATGTGAGCGATTGCATCAGCGCGGAGGCGGCAAGACTGACCGGGCTTTTGGAAGGCACGCCGGTGGCCGTGGGCGGCGGAGACGGCAGCTGCACGGCGCGCGGCGCGGGCCTGAGCAAGCCGGGCGACGCTTACTGCTATATCGGCTCGAGCGCGTGGGTGAGCCAGATGACGGACAGGCCGCTGCTGGACGAACAGGCGCGCGTGTTCAATTATCTGGACATGGATGGGCAATCGTATCTGACGTGCGGAACGGTGCAGTGCGGGGCATCGGCTTATAACTGGGCGCTGGAAAATTTCCTGGGTGAAACAGATTTTGCCAAGGTGGAGGCCATGGCGAAGGAGATCGCCCCCGGCGCGGAGGGCGTGCTGTTTCTGCCCACGCTGATGGGCGAACGCACCCCCTATTGGGACCCGAACACGCGCGGTTCGCTGATCGGCTTTTCGCTGTACCACGACAGGCGGCACATCGCCCGCGCGATTTATGAAGGCATCGCCTTTGCGCTGAGCACCTGCGCGCAGGTGATGAAGGAATGCGGGCACCCGGTGCAATCGCTGATGATCACGGGCGGCGGCGCGAAGAGCGGGCTCTGGCCGCAGCTGCTGGCCAGTTTGTGCGGCGTGGATGCGCGCATCCATGCGGCGGCAGGAGAGGCCACGAGCCTGGGCGCGGCCATCGCGGCGGGAGTGGGCGTGGGCATGTTCGAAAGCTACGCCGACGCGGCGGCAAAGGTGCGCGCGAAGGCGGTGTTCCGGCCAGATGACGCGCAGGCGCAGGCCTATGAAAAGATCTATCCGGTCTATGCGGCGATATACGACCGCGTGAAACCGATTTTTGATGAGATCGCACTTTCCGGGAGGTTTTCGTGACAAAGAAGAACATTTCGCCCCAGACCTTTGTGGAGCGCGCGCGGCCTTTGCTCGGGCCGCTGTACCACAGCGCGCTGCTGATCACCGACAGCGCGGAACAGGCGGAGAACGCGCTCAAGCGGGCGCTTTTGCAGGTGTACCGCGAACAGGACGCGCCGGACAAGCGCGCGTTGCGCGAGCAGCTGAAAAAGGCCGTGCAGGAGCAGGCGTTCGCCTGTGTGCACGATCTGCCTCTGAGCGGCGCGCAGCAGGGAGACTGGCATGGCGAGGGCGTATCCGCCGTGGTGGACGACCCCGTGCTTTCTGCGCTGGCGAGCCGCTTTGCCATGGAGGAGAGAGAGCTGCAGCGCTATCTGCTGCTGCGCTGCGGGCTTTCGCTTGCCCATGCGCGCGCGGCGGAGGCTGCCGGCATGGACAGCGCGCAGGCGAAGGAGGCCTACAGCCGTTTCCGTGCGCGTGCGGCGGGCGCGCGGACGGAGGCATTCGAGCGGACTCTCGCGCAGATGTGCCGGAAAATTGTGGAAGAAGGCGCGGCCGCGCCGGATATGAGCGCGGTCTGCCGTGCGTTTGAGCGGGACGCCGTGCTCTCCGCCCGCGGAAAAAAGAAAAAGCGCAATTTCTTTGCGTATATCCTGTGCACGCTGGGCATCGCCCTGTGCATGCTGCTGTTCTGGCTGATCGCCGTGCTGATGCAGCCGGAATCCGCCTTCCCTTCGGTGGAAGGGGCGCTCTCCGCGCTGCGCAGCATGCGGGCAGCATAAAGGAAGATAATTGCACATCGCAAAAAGCGCCTGCGTGCGTTCGTGCGGCTTTTCGCAACGGAAAAGCGCCTGCGCGTCTGTTCGGCGCTTGCGCAGGAGAGGCGCGCCTGTTACAACAAAAGCGCCTGCGCTTGCGTGCGTCAGGGCAGCTTTTGCGCAGGGAAAAGGCGCGGAACGGGCAAAAACGGGCCACGGGAGCGCGTTTTTCGGCCGACTGTTGATTTGGCGGCAAAAGACGGTTAAGTTCTGAATATTCCGAATGATAAGTGTTGACATGTTCGGCTAAGCGTGATAAAATCATCAAAATTTCTCAATTTGGTTAAAAACGTTCGGTGAAACGAACGCACAGGGTACAGGAAAAAAGAGGAGGGCGTAAGACTATGCTGAAGAACATTCGGGAAGGCCTCACGTTTGACGACGTACTGCTGGTACCTCAGAAGAGCGAGGTTCTGCCCCGCGAAGTGGATCTGTCCGTGCAGCTGGCCAAGGGCATCAAGCTGAACATTCCGGTCATGTCCGCCGCTATGGACACCGTTACCGAAGCCAAGCTGGCCATCGCCATCGCGCGCGAGGGCGGCATGGGCGTTATCCATAAGAACATGTCCATCGAAAAGCAGGCTGCGCAGGTGGATCAGGTCAAGAGGTCGGAACACGGCGTCATTACCGATCCGTTCTTCCTCTCTCCCGACCGTCTGGTTTCCGACGCCCTGGAGCTGATGAGCCACTACCGTATCTCCGGCGTGCCGATCGCCAAGGAAGGAAAGCTCGTGGGCATTCTGACCAACCGCGACCTGCGCTTTGAGACCGATTATTCCAAGCCTATCCATCAGGTGATGACCAGCAAAAATCTCGTCACTGCCCCTGAGGGAACCACCCTTGAGGAAGCCAAGATGATCCTTGCGCAGCATCGCATTGAAAAGCTGCCGATCGTGGACGCGAATTACAACCTGCGCGGCTTGATCACCATCAAGGACATCGAAAAGGCGCAGAAGTATCCGAATTCCGCCAAGGACGCCAACGGCCGCCTGCTGTGCGCCGCCGCGCTGGGCATCACTGCCGATATCCTCGACCGCGCCGAAGCTCTGGTCGATGCGCGCGTGGACTGCGTGAGTCTGGACTCCGCCCACGGCCATTCCGCCGGCGTTATGAACGCTGTCGAAAAGCTGAAGAACCGCTTCCCGGATCTGGTCGTCGTGGCCGGCAACGTGGCTACCGCCGCCGCAACGCACGATCTCATCTCCGCCGGCGCCGACGTCGTGAAGGTCGGTATCGGCCCGGGCTCCATCTGCACCACTCGTGTCGTCTCCGGCGTGGGCGTGCCGCAGATCACCGCCATTTCCGAATGCGCCGAGGAAGCCGATAAGCACGGCATCCGCATCATCGGCGACGGCGGCATCAAGTACTCCGGCGATATCACCAAGGCCATCGCCGCGGGCGCTTCCGTCATCATGGCTGGTTCTCTGCTGGCCGGCACCGAGGAATCCCCCGGAGCCACCGAGATCTATCAGGGCCGTTCCTACAAGGTGTATCGCGGCATGGGCTCCATCGGCGCGATGCAGGAAGGCTCTGCCGACCGCTATTTCCAGGAGAAGGCAACCCCCAAGAAGCTCGTTCCGGAAGGCGTCGAAGGCCGCGTGCCCTATAAGGGACCGCTGGCGGACACCATCTACCAGCTCATGGGCGGCCTGCGCTCCGGTATGGGCTATTGCGGCGCGAAGGACATCGAGACCCTGCGCACCACGGCCGAGTTCGTCCGCATCACCAGCGCCGGTCTGACCGAGAGCCATGCGCACGATATCTCCATCACCAAGGAAGCCCCGAACTATTCCACCCACTAAAAGCATACGAGCGCCCCGAGCCGAACGGTTCGGGGCGTTTTTTGCGATATGGAGCGCGTGTGGTGAATCTCTATGTGAGAGAATGGGATACGCTGGGGACTCTGTCCCCAGACCCCTGCCAGAGGGAATGATTCCCTCTGGACTCCTCAATTGATGGGAACACTGATTCTCATGAAATAAAGGAGAGCCCGGCAACACTTGCAGTGTGGGCCGGGCTTTTGAGGCGAAGGGGTTACGCTGGGGACTCTGTCCCCAGACCTCTGCGCGGGGGAATGATTCCCCCGCGACCCCTC
>JAFQGN010000130.1 GCA_017398245.1 Clostridia bacterium
GCAAAGGCGATCTCCGAGGCCGGGCTGCGCTACGTGCTCGACGGCGACGGCGATACCGTGCTCGATCAGCTGCCCGCGCCGGGCAGCAGCCTGACCGAAGGCTCCGTCATGATGCTCTATGTGCAAAAAGACGCGCCGGCGCAGGCGACCATCCCCGTGCCGGATGTAACGGGCATGAACGTGCAGGACGCGCAGAATGCGCTTAACGCATGGAACCTCAATATGGATATACAGGGCGAGGGGCTGGCCGTGCGCCAGAGCCCCGCAGCCGGAGAATATACCGTCCCCACGGCCACGGTGCAGGTGGAATTCCTTCCGCCGGCCCAAAGGGACGAGGAATGACGCGCACCGTGCGCGCAGAACACCCTGTGATAGCGGCGGCGCTGCATCCGTCGCTGGAATGCCGCGCGCCTGAGCGCGCAGGGAAGCCTAATTCGACCCCGAATACGGAGGAAATGATCATGCTGCTGAAAGATATTGCCAAATCTGCCCCGGGGCTTTTGCGCATCATCGGCAACGATGAAGTCTTTGTGCGCGCTGTGTGTTCCGACAGCCGCAAGGTAGTGCCGGGCGCGCTGTTTTTCTGCATCCCAGGCATGCGCTTTGACGCGCACGATTACGCCCCGCAGGTGAAGGAAGCCGGCGCGGCGGCCATCGTGGTGGATCACGAGCTGCCGCTGGACATCCCGCAGGTGCTGGTCAAGGACGTGCGCAACGCGCTTTCCTACATGGCCGCGCATTTCTACGGCAACCCGGCAAAGAAGCTGCATATGATCGGCCTGACCGGCACAAAGGGAAAGACCACCACCAGCTTCCTCATCAAATCCATTCTGGAGAAGACGGGCAAAAAGGTGGGCCTCATCGGCACGGTCTGCTCCATGATCGGCGACGAGGAACTTCCCGCCACGCTCACCACGCCCGATTCTATCGAGCTGCAGCGCCTTTTGCTCAAAATGGTCGATTCCGGCGTGACCCACGTGGTCATGGAGGTCTCGGCCCATGCGCTTGCGATGGACCGCGTGGCCGGCATCGTGTTCGATGTAGTCGGTTTCACGAATTTCTCGCAGGATCACCTCGATTATTTCCACACCATGGAAAACTACCTGCAGGCCAAACTGCGTCTGTTCGAGCCGGATATGTGCCGCGCCGCCGCCTATAATTGCGATGACGACGCCACCAAGGCCCTTTCCGGCAAGGGCTTTACCCGCGTCGGCATCTCGGCCGACAGCGACGTCTTCGCCAAGGATATCGAGATCGGCGAGCGCGGCTGCCAGTTCCTGCTCACCTTCTACAAGCGCTACAGCGAGCCCGTCTCGCTGCGCCTTGCGGGCATTTTCAATGTATACAACGCCCTTCTCGCCGCCACCATGTGCGATCTGCTCGGCGCAACGGGCGAGCAGATCCGCGAAGGTCTGGAAGCCGTCGGCGGCGTTCCGGGCCGCATCGAGCTGCTCGATACCGACACGCCCTATCGCGTGATCCTGGACTACGCGCATTCGCCCGACAGTCTGGAAAACATCCTCAAGGCCATCCGCCAGACCTGCAGGCAGCGCGTGATCGCGCTGTTCGGCTGCGGAGGCGACCGCGACCATGCCAAGCGCCCGGTCATGGGCGAAATCGGCGGAAAACTGGCCGATTACTGCATCCTCACCAGCGACAACCCGCGCGGAGAGGACCCGTTTGAGATCCTCAAGTCGGTCGAAGAGGGCATCGTCAAGACCGATTGCGAATACACCGTTATCGAAAACCGGCGCGAGGCCATCCTGTACGGCATGCGCATCGCAAAGCCCGGCGACGTGCTCGTTCTGGCCGGAAAGGGCCACGAAACCTATCAGGAGATCCGCGGCGTGAAATACCCGTTCGATGAAAAGGTCGTCGTGAAGGAGCTGCTCGAGCAGCACGCGTAAGGGAATCGTCAGGGGTTCCGCCCCCGAACCCCTGCCAAGGGGAATGATTCCCCTTGGAACCCTCAATTTGGGATAAGGGAATATGGACAGGCACGGCGCTTTGTTCGAAGAACGCATAATGCGGAGTCTGTCTTCAATCCGGCGTTAGTGCCCTCCGCACGTACTGTCAGCTATCAGAAAAGAGCAAAAAGGATATTCCGCTGGCTGATCTTAGATTTGGCGGCAGCAAATGTCAGCGGCCACTGGCCGCCGGCAGTTAATGTGAGCGGGCACTGCCCGCCGCACGGTTACACAGGAGGAGAGAATCATGCAAAGATTGATCTGGTGCGTTCTGCTGGCCTTCGCCATTGCGCTGGCGCTCGGCCCGGTGGTCATCCCGTGGCTGAAGAAAATGAAGTTCGGCCAGAATATCAACGAACTCGGCCCCGCCACCCATAAGGTCAAGCAGGGCACCCCGCAGATGGGCGGCATCATCTTCATGGGCGCGATGGCGCTCGTGCCGGTCATCCTGCACCGCCCGGGCACGAGCTGGACGTACATCCCTGTGGCCATCATCAGCATCCTCGGCTTCGGTGCGATCGGTTTTGTGGACGATTTTATCAAGATCAAGATGAAGCGCAGCCTTGGCCTGACCCCGAAGCAGAAGATGATCCCGCAGCTTGTGCTGTCCATTGGCCTTGCCGTGTGGGCGTATTTTGAGGTGGGCTCCAGCCTGACCGTGCCGTTCTTCGGCGTGGAATGGGATCTTGGCTGGCTGTTCATTCCGTTTATGGTGTTCGTGCTCGTCGGCACGGTCAATTCGGCCAATCTGCTCGACGGCTGCGACGGCCTGCTCGCCGGCTGTTCCATGATCGATTTCATCACCCTCGCGCTGATCACGCTTCTCATGTTCCAGGGCGCGACCGGCGCCGAGGCGGACGGCTATTACAACCTGACCCTCGTCTGCGGCGCATGCGCAGGCGCGCTGCTGGGCTTCCTCAGGTATAATTCCCACCCGGCGAACGTATTTATGGGCGACAGTGGTTCCTTCGCCATCGGCGGAGCCATCGCCGCCGTGGTGCTGTGCACAAGGCTGACTCTGCTCTTGCCGCTCATCGGCATCTGCATGATGACCAGCTCCCTCTCCGTGATTATCCAGGTGTGCTATTTCAAGGCCACCCACGGCAAGCGCATCTTCAAGATGTCGCCCCTTCAGCACCATTTTGAGCTTTCCGGCATGCCCGAAACGCATGTTGTGAGCATGTATTACATCGTCACGGCTATCGTGTGCCTGGTCGCGCTGACCGGCTTCACGGCCTGACGCACATACGGCCTTTTCGGCACGAAAAACAGGGGGCGGCGCAAGCTTCCCCCGTTTGTCTTTTGGAGAAGATCGAGCGGAGGAATGAAAATATGGCAGAAAAACGCGTACTGGTCATGGGCATGGCGCGCTCGGGCATCGCAGCGGCGCAGCTGCTTGCGCAAACGGGCAGCACGGCTATTATCAACGACAGGAAGACCGAGGCGGAGCTTGGCGAGGGCATGGCCCCGCTGCACAGGGAAAATGTGGAATGGCGTCTGGGCGAAGACCCCGTCGCTCTGATGAACGAGGCCGACGCGCTCGTGCTCAGCCCCGGCATCCCGGATACCCACCCGGCGGTGCAGGCCGCAAAGGCGCAGGGTAAGGAAGTGCTGGCCGAGATCGAGCTGGCCTGGCGCATGTTCCGCGGGACTACCGTCTCCATCACCGGCACAAACGGAAAAACCACCACCACAACTCTGCTCACCGAAATCTTCAAAAACGCGGGCAGAAAGGCCGACGCCGTGGGCAATATCGGCGTGCCGTTCACCGGCATCTGCTTTGATTCCAAGAAAGAGGATATCGCCGTGTGCGAGGTCAGCTCCTTCCAGATGGAGACCTGCTCCCTCTTCCGCCCGAAGGCCGCGGCGGTGCTGAACATCACGCCGGACCATCTGAACCGGCACGGCACGATGGACGTGTACATCGGCCTGAAAAAGAAGATGTTCGCCAATATGGCGGGCGAGGACACGCTTGTGCTCAACTGGGGCGATGCGACCGTTCGCGAAATGGCCAAGGACGCGCGTTGCCGCGTGGCCTATTTCAGCCGCAACGACGATATCGAATACGGCGCATTCGTGCGCGGGGGAATGATCCTCTTCGGCGCAAAGGACGGCGCGCAGGAGATCTGCCCGGCCGAGGACGTGTTCATTCAGGGCGACCATAACCTGGAAAACGCGTTGGCCGCAACGGCCATGGCCATGGCGATGGGCGTGAGCGCGGATGTGGTCGCGCACACCCTGCGCACCTTCCGCGGGGTCGAGCACCGCATCGAAACGGTCATGACCATCCGCGGCGTCACCTTTATCAACGATTCCAAGGGCACCAATGCGGATTCCACCGTCGTCGCCGTGCGCACGATGAAAAAGCCCACCGTGCTCATCGCCGGCGGCTCCGAAAAGAAGCAGGATTTCACCGAGCTCTGTCAGGAGATTTGCAAATCGCAGATCAAAGAGGTCGTGCTCATCGGCGTCACGGCCGAGCAGATGCGCCGTCAGCTGATGGAAAACGGCTTCGATCGCGTGCACATGGCCGGAAGCGATTTCGAAAAGGCCATCCGCATGGCGCAGGGCCTCGCCTGCGAGGGCTGGAACGTGCTGCTCAGCCCGGCGAACGCCAGCTTCGATATGTTCGCCGATTACGAAAAGCGCGGCGAGATCTTCAAGCAGATCGTCGCGAAGCTTTCGGAGGAATAATTGATCGGCCCCCGCGTTTTCGAGGCTAAAGATGGCGGCCTTGCGCCGCAGAATTCGCTTTTTCGCGCGCGCGGGCCCGTCTCGCGCGGCGTGCTCGGGGCGGCGTTTGCGCTGCTGGCGATCGGCCTTGTCACGCTGTATGCCGCCTCGTTTTACAACGCGCAGGATACGGCCAACGACGCGCTGGCCGAGGTAAAGGGGCAGATTCGCGGCGTGGCGCTGGGCCTTGTGCTCATGCTCGTCGCCAGCCGGCTGGATTACCGCTACTGGCAGCGAAGCGTGCCCGCGCTGAGCCTGATCGCGCTGAGCACGGCGCTGCTCATTCTGGTGGCCATTCCCGGCATCGGGCAGCGGCTGAACGGCTCGCGCCGGTGGCTGCGGCTGGGGCCGGTCAGCTTCCAGCCCTCGGAGCTGGCCAAATACGCCATGGTGCTCTTTCTGGCGCGCGCGCTTTCCATGCCCAATCGAGATATCACAAAACTTTTCACCGGGCTTGCGCCGCTGTTTGTGGTGCCGGGCATGTTCTTTCTGCTCATCCTTTTGCAGCCGAACCTCTCAACCGCCGGGTCGATTCTGATCGTTGCGGTGGTCATGGTCACGCTCGCGGGCGCAAGATGGAGCCATCTCGGCCTTGCGGGCGTCGCAGGCGCGGGCCTGTTTGCGTTTTACGCCTGGTCGGAGCCCTACCGTCGCGAACGCCTTCTCTCCTTTCGCGATCCGTTTGCCAAGCTCTCGGACGAGGGCTATCAGCTTGCGCAATCGCTCATCGCGTTCGGCTCAGGCGGGCTGTTCGGCTGCGGCATCGGGCAGGGCAGGCAGAAATACGGCTTTCTGCCCTATCCGGAATCGGATTTCATCTTCGCCGTCGTGGGCGAGGACATGGGCCTTGCGGGCTGTGTGGGCATCATCGCGCTCTTTGGCGTGTTCCTGTTTTACGGCCTTCGCACCGCCATGCGCTGCAGCGATAAATTCGGCTCCCTTCTGGCCGGAGGCATCACCAGCATGATCGGCGTGCAGTTTGTGATGAACATCGCCGTCGTCACCGGGCTCATGCCCACCACCGGCCTGCCGCTGCCGTTCTTCAGCGCGGGCGGAACGAGCGTTTCCATCATTTTGGCCGCAGTAGGCGTGCTTTTGAGCATTTCGCGCGAAGAAGGCCGCCTCCCTTCGGGCTGAATAGCGTCTTTTCGGCATGGAAACGGAAAAAATGCGCACCCTTTCTCTTGCCGGTGCATACCATGCACCATGGCGGAGGTGAGGAAATGACACTGCTGCGCATGCAGGGCGGAAGGCCGCTGAGCGGCCGTATCCGCGTGCAAAGGGCGAAAAACGCCGTGCTGCCCATGCTCGCCGCGGCTCTGATGGCCGAAGGAGAGGTCGTTCTGCGCGATTGCCCGCGCCTGACCGATGTGGAAAATATGTGCAGAATCCTTCGGCGGCTGGGCTGCACAGTCGGGTGGCAAAAAAACGATATACATATCGTCCCCGGGGAACACGTTTCCTTTGAGATCCCGGAAGATCTTTCCGGCCTTCTGCGCTCGTCCGTTTTTTTGCTCGGGCCCATTATCGCGCGCTGCGGCTTGGCGGAAGCAGCCTATCCCGGCGGGTGCGAGATCGGCCTGAGGCCGATCGACCAGCATCTCAAGGGCCTTCGCGCGCTCGGGGTCGATATCCGGGAAGAGCACGGGCGCATCCTGTGCCGGGCCGAAGGCCTTCGCGGCGCAAATATCGTGCTGGAATTTCCCAGCGTCGGCGCAACGGAGAACATCATGATGGCCGCATGCCTTGCAAAGGGCGAAACGACCATATATAATGCAGCTATGGAGCCCGAAATCGCCGATCTTGCGCAGCTGCTGCGCAGCATGGGCGCGAGGATCAGCGGCGCGGGAACGGGCACGATCCGCGTGCAGGGCGTATCCCGCCTCAACGGAGCCGATCATATCCCCATGCCGGATCGCATTGCCGCCGGCACGCTCATGGCCGCGGCAGCCGTTACCGGCGGAAGCGTGTGCGTGGAAGGTGCGCGCGCCGAGGAAATGCGCGCCGTGATCGAAAAATTCCGCGAAGCGGGCTGCGCGGTGGAAGAAGGGGAAGACTGCCTTTCCATCGAACGCAGCGGCCCGCTCAAGCCGGTCCAGCTCTCGACCCAGCCCTATCCCGGCTTCCCGACCGATCTGCAAAGCCTGTTTCTGAGCATGGCCTGCGCCGCGCAGGGCGTGAGCGTCATCGTCGAAAACCTGTTTGAAAACCGGTTCGGCGCGGCCGCGCAGTTAAGGCGCATGGGCGCGGATATCCGCGTGCACGAGCGCACAGCCCTCGTTCGCGGGGGAAAGCTGCTGGGCGCGCGGGTGACGGCGGGAGATCTGCGCGCAGGCGCTGCGCTGGTCGTGGCCGGCCTTGCGGCGGAAGGATATACGGAAATTGAAGGCGTGGATCGCATCGACCGGGGCTACGAGCATCTGGAGCAGGATCTGGCCTCTCTGGGGGCGAGGATCTGGCGGGTGGATTAAACAGACGCGACCCGCGCGGAAACGCGGCGCATCGGCAATGGACGCCCGGCCTTTGGTTCGGAAATAAACGTACGCGCCGCGCGCAGAAACACGGCGCATCGGCAATGGACGCCCGGCCTTTGATCCGGAATAAACGGGCGCAATCTGTGCTGCAATACGGAGGTACTTGAGCATGGCAAAGAAAACAACAGCAAAAAAAAGCGGCGGCGGGAAGAACACGGGCGTAAAAGCGCTGATCGTGATCCTCCTGCTCATTGCCGCTTTTGGCATTTTTTGGAACAAAGCGACCCTCGTGCGCGTTATAGATGTCAGCGGCGTGAGCGAAGCCGACAAGGCTGCGGTCATCGGGCGCAGCGGCCTGAGTGCCGAAATGCACACATGGCAGATCGACGAAAGCGCGCTGGAGCAGTCGCTTGGCGCGCTGGGCCGGTGGGAATATATCGGCTTTGAACAGACAGGCCTTGGCAGCGTGCGGATCGACATGCGCACGCGCACCGAGCGCGCGGTTGCACACTATGCCGGCTCCAGCCTTGTGCTGGACGAATACGGCCAGGTCATGGAGCACCGGCGCGACGACCCGGAATACAGCCTGATGGAAGTCAAGGGGCTGGAGATCGTCTCCGCCATCGTCGGGCACGAGCTGGGCACCACCGACAAAAACCAGATCCTCTCCGTGGGCGAGGTCATTCGCGCGCTGGACAGCACCGGCGCGTACAGCCGCGTGCGGGAATTGAATGCGGCCGATCTGGACAACCTGTATGTGATCACGGTCAACGGCATGCGCGTGGATCTGGGCGATTCGAGCCAGATCGTGGAAAAATGCAGCTGGATGAACGGCGTGCTCGACTCTTTGGAAGCCGAAGGCAAATATACCGGCACCATCGACGTCTCCACCGGCACTTCCGCCGTCTACAGGCCTGAGTAACGCAAATTTTTCATGCCGGAGGGGCATTGGGCCGCAAACCGGGGCAAAAAGCCCTTTTCAAAGCGGGAAAAAATTGCTATAATATTACAGAGTATGAGAAATAATGACGTTTTTGGGCAAAGGACGGTGTAAAATGAAAACGACGGCTGCCGTGATCGATTTCGGCACGAATAAGATCGTCACCGTGCTCGCGGAAAGCGGCTCGTTTTCCCGCTGTGAGATCCGCGGAACCGGCACGGTGCCCTATGCAGGCTTTCAGAAGGGCCAGTGGCTCGAGCCGATCGAGCTGCCCGGCCTGGTCAGGCAGTCCATCGCCGCGGCCGAACTGGAAGCCAAAGCTACCATAAAAGATATTTTCGTTTCTGCTCCGGCAGATTTTATCCGCATCAAGCTGGCCGACGCCGAAGTTCCCGTGGCCGCGCCCGAAGGGCATGTGACCGAAGAGGATATGGACGCTGTGCATGATGCCGCGGCCGATGCGCTCGGCCTCGGCCTGACAGGCGGCACCGTTGTGCACCGCAGCCCCGCGTGGTTCAGCGTGGACGGCGGCCGCAAGACCATGACGCCTAAAAACGAGCGCCGCGGCGGCAAAATGCTGCGCGCGCTCACCAGCTTCGTCCTTCTGGAGGACTCCTTCGTTCAGCAAATGCGCGAGCTCTTCGCCGGGCTGCAGATCAACATTCGCGGCTTCGTCTCTCCCGCGCTGGGCGACGCCATCCTCTATATCCCCACCGAAGATCGCGACCTCAGCACCGCCATCCTGATCGACGTAGGCTATCTCAATACCGAGATCTCCGTCGTCGAGGGAGACGCCATCGTCTACCACCGCGTTCTGCCCGTGGGCGGCGGCTATATCACCGCCGATCTGGCCGAAAACCTTGAGCTGAATATGGAATCGGCGGAAAAGCTCAAGCGCGAATTCTCCTTTGAGCAGGACGAGCTGGAAGAAAAAAAGACCTACAGCGTGCTTCTGGACGGCGCAAAGCTGGAATTTGAATACGCCCACATCGCCAACGCCATGGCCCGCACCATGGACGAGCTGCTCTCCGGCATAGAAGACAGCCTGCGCGAAGCCGGCGCGGCGGTCAGCCCGTCGTCGAAGGTGTTTCTCACCGGCGGCGGTCTCGCGCCGATGAAGGGCGCGGCCGATTGGCTCTGCGATATGCTGGGCCGCCCGGTCAAGGTCGTGCAGGCCAATTCGGCCAAGCTCAACGGCCCGTGGTTCGCCGGCGCGCTTGGCGAGCTGGACCAGATATTTGACACGCTCGAGCCGCGCTCCGCGCAGGACGAGACCGTGCCCGGAAAGATCGTCAGCGGAATGAAAAACTTTTTCCGCAAAGAAGATAAACCCGAAACCGAACAGGAATAATACAAACTAAGGGGGATGCCTTGTGCTGGAATTCGAAGTCGATAGCACCAATTTTGCTTCCATAAAAGTCATCGGCGTCGGCGGCGCCGGAACCAACGCGGTCAACCGCATGGCAGACGTCGGTCTCAAGGGAGTCGAACTGATCGCCGTCAATACCGATAAGCAGGCTCTTGCTCTGTGCAAAGCCTCCAACCGCATCCAGATCGGCGAAAAGCTGACCAAGGGCCTTGGCGCAGGCGCTGTGCCCGGAATCGGCCAGAGGGCCGCGGAAGAGAGCCGCGAGGAGATCGCCTCCGCCGTCAAGGGCGCCGATCTCGTCTTCGTCACCTGCGGCATGGGCGGCGGCACCGGCACCGGCGCTGCTCCCGTCATTGCCGAACTCGCCCGCGATATGGGCATCCTCACCATCGGCGTTGTCACCAAGCCCTTCATGTTTGAAGGCCGTCAGCGCATGAAGAACGCCGA
>JAFQGN010000011.1 GCA_017398245.1 Clostridia bacterium
TGGGGAACTCCCTCGGCTCGGGCAGTTCTTCTCCGGAGAGGAATTTGTCGATCAGCGCGCACGCCTGCGCGTAGGGGTCTTTTTCCATCTCCAGCCAGTGGATCGTCTTGTCCCGCCGGAACCAGGTCATCTGCCGCTTGGCAAACTGACGGATCGCCAGTGCGAGCGCTTCGCACATTTCGGCTTCCGATGTGAACTCTCCGCGGATATAGCGCGTCAGGAACCGGTATTCCAGCCCCAGCTTCATCAAAAAGGTGTCCGTCGCGCCCTCGTCCATCAGCTTGCGCACCTCGTCTATCATGCCCTGCTCCATCCTGCGCACCAGACGCTCGTCGATGCGCTTTGCCAGCGTCCCCCTGTCCCAGCTCACACCCAGCTTCAAAACCTCGTATCGCGGGGCCTTTTCGCCGTGTCCGCTGTCGCCGTCGTGGATCTTTTCCAGAATGCGCATCACGCGGTTGCGGTTTTTCGGGTCCACATCTGTGTCCGGCATCGCCTGTCTGAGCATTTCGTACAGCGCGGGGGTCTCAAACGTCTCTAAGTAGTCCCTGTATTCCAGATCCGGCGCGGTATCGGAAAGCACATAGCCCTCCGTCACGCAATGCACATACAGCCCCGTGCCGCCCACGATGAACGGCCGGTTTCTGCGCGCGAGGGTCTCGTCAATGGCCGCATACGCCAGCTTCTGGAAATCGGCCATGGAGAAAAAGTCGTTCGGCCCGCATACGTCGATCAGATGATGGGGGACCCCCTGCATCTCCTCCGGCGTGATCTTTCCGCTGCCCAGATCCAGCCCGCGGAACACCTGCCTCGAATCCGCCGAGACGATCTCGCCGCCGTATTTTTTCGCCAGCTCAACGCCCAGCCCGCTCTTTCCCGATGCGTTCGTTCCCACGACCGCGATCAATTTCGGCATCTGCGCCATGTTGCATCCCCCAAAAATCACATTCTTTCCGCCATTATAGCATACCATTGTTTGTTTTTCCCGCATGCCTGAAAAATTGTTGACAAACGATAATTTCTGCCGTATACTGTGCTTGGAGATTATTGTAAAACGATAATTCGGAGGCGATACGACCATGCGGGAACTTATCTTTGCCGGCTTTTCCCTTCTCCTTGGCGCGGGGCTGACCGCTGCTGCGGGCCCGAATGCCATACTCAGCCCCATGGGCCTGTTCCCTGCGCTGGGCAAGGCTATGCGCGAGCTTTCGCTGGGCGGAAACGCCGGCGATACCGCCGCATGGGCCGTGTATGCCGTGCTGTGCATTCTGCCGCTGTGCGGCCTGCTTCCGCTCAAGAGAAAGCGCGGCGCGGCGGATATCCTGTTCACCCTCGCCTCGCTCTACAGCCTGTGGTTGTGGCGCATGCTGGCCAATCCGGGCCTTCTGATGCCGAACTATGTCCCCGGTATGGAAGAGATTTTCGGCATGATGGCCGGCGGCGTGCTCGTCTGCCTGCTCGTGGGCGGAGCCATCCTTCGCCTTGCGCAGCAGAAGGAAACGCAAAAAATGGTAAAAACGGCGGAAAAAACGACCGCGGCTTTTGCGCTTATCGCGGGCTACGGCACGGGCGCGGCCTGCGCCGCCGCGTTCATCGGTGCGCAGCACACGGCCGATCTCGTCTATGCCGCCGTCCTGTCCGCCTGTTCCCTTGCGCAGACCGGCGCGCTGGTATGGATGCTGGGCGGCACGGCCGATCTTCTGAATTCCGTGCAGTGGGGCTGGTTTGATGAGCCCAACGCGCGCCTGGCCGATGCTCTCGCCGTGCGCAGTCGCCGCCTGCTCCTGATCACGGTGTTCTCTTCGCTCGTATCCAACATTGCCGCCCTTTGCATGGCCGGGCTTGCGACCGGCTCCAACGTCTCTATCGATCTCCCGGTCACCGAGCTCATCGCCGCCCTGTGCTGCATGCTGCTTGCGCGCTTTATCCGCGAAGGCGTGCGCATCAAGGCCGAAAACGATGAATTCGTGTAAAGGCGGGTGCGTGCAATGGGAATCGAAGTGCATCTGGAAGAAATTCTGAAAACGCGCGGCATGACCAGCAAGCAGCTGTGCGAAAAGGTGGGTATTACCGAGGCGAACATGTCCGTTCTGCGCTCTGGCCGCTGCAAGGGCATCCGCCTGCACACCCTCAACCGCATCTGCTATTTTCTGAACTGCGATGTGGGCGACCTTCTGCATTTTAACGGCGAACTGGACGAGGAGGACGACGATGAATAAAAAGATGATCGCGCTTGCAATACTGATTGCGGCTGCGCTGCTTCTTTCCGGCTGCGGCATGCGCTTTGCGATGGACGAACCCGAAACGGACAAGGATATCATGGTGGGCATGTCCCTGCGCGTGTACGATCCCGGCGAGCCCGATGGCGTCGACGCCGAGGGCAATGTCTACTGGTATCCCGACGAGACCGACGCCGCTGAATCCGTATGGGAGAATATGGACGGCGACGATACCTTCATCAGCCATGGAAGCACCGGTACCGAAAACCTGACCGAAGAGGAACTCAAGGCCCTTCTGGGCGGTAAGCCGCGCAGCGCAGGATCCGCTCCGGTCGAGCATCCCATCGGCGAATACTTCTATTATGTCTGGAAGCGAACGGACGAGCTGGGCGCCACCAACGGCGCGGAGGAAAACTGGCCCGGCAGCGTGCAGTCGCACATCACGGTGAACGATGAGGGCGTAAAGCTGGAACTGGACGCTACGGTTTATCTCAACACCGAAACCTTTGACGATTACGTCTCCTTCCATATCGATCCCATTTATCAGCGCAAAGACGGCTCCGTTTACTGCAGGCGAGAGCTTGCCGGCGTGAGCGGCCATGTTGACGGCTTCAGCCAGACGGTGACCGAGGAAACGAAGACCATCGGCATCGATGGCGAGACCGAAGCTTATACCATGCAGTTCACCGTGCGCTACGAGCACAAGCCGCAGCTGGAGAAGGCGGTCGTCATCGCCTTAGACGCGCAGCATGCTCTGCTTTCCGAGACCGTGCTTGAACCCGCGCCCACGCAATATGGCCAGTATCGCTGCGAATACGATCCGCCCCACGGCGCAGAGTACCTGCTGCTGGAGGAGCATTTCGCCGATGGCACGGTCGCCCGCACCA
>JAFQGN010000131.1 GCA_017398245.1 Clostridia bacterium
GGGGCTATGCCCCTTAGGCGGGAGTCCAGAGGGCAGAGTCCTCTGGCAGGGGTCGAGGGGACGGAGTCCCCTCGCGGGGGTGCAGGGGGCGGAGCCCCCGCCGAGGGTGCAGGGGCGAGGAGCCCCTGCCTTCCCGCTTGGATCGATCAGGTGCGGTAGTCGCCGTTGATCTTCACATAGTCGTAGGTCAGATCGCAGCCCCATGCGGTGGCGGATTCGCTGCCGTCGTTGAGGGAGACGAGGATCTCGATCTCCTTTTCGAGCAGGATCTCCTTGGCGATCTCCTCGGAGAAATCCACGCCCGCGCCGTCCTTGCAGACGAGGATCTCGCCCTTGGCAGAGCGGAAGGCGACGTCGATCTTGGTCACGTCCACATCGGCTCCGCTGTAGCCGATGGCGCACAGAACGCGGCCCCAGTTGGCGTCCGCGCCGAACATGGCGGCCTTGAGAAGGGAGGAGCAGATGACGCTCTTGGCTACGGTCTTGGCGGTGCAAAGGCACTTTGCGCCGGTGACATGGCATTCGAGCAGCTTGGTCGCGCCCTCGCCGTCGGCGGCGATCATGCGGCAGAGATAGACCGTGACGGAATTGAGCGCCTGCATAAAGGCGGTGAAGTCTTCGCCTTCAGCGGTGATGGGCGCATTGCCCGCAAGGCCGTTGGCCATGATGGCGACCATATCGTTGGTGGAGGTATCGCCGTCCACGCTGGTCATGTTGAAGGTATTCTGGATATCGGCGGAGAGCGCCTTGTGCAGCATATCGGGCGCGATGGCGCAATCGGTGGTGATGAAAACGAGCATGGTGGCCATGTTCGGGTGGATCATGCCGCTGCCCTTGGCGATGCCGCCGAGATGGCAGGTCTTGCCGCCGATTTCGAACTCGACTGCGATCTCCTTCATGACGGTGTCGGTGGTCATGATGGCTTCAGCCGCTGCCGCGCCGCCGTTTTCGCTCAGGCCATTGACCAGACCGGCCATGGCGGCTTCGATGGGGGTCACGTCCAGCCTCTGGCCGATGACGCCGGTGGAGGCGACGATCACGTCTTCGGCGGAGATGTTGAGAGCCTGCGCGGTGAGAGCGCTCATCTTTTCGGCTACTTCGATGCCGTCGGCGTTGCAGGTGTTGGCGTTGCCGCTGTTGCAGATGACCGCCTGCGCGACGCCGTTGGCGATGTGGTTCTTGGTGACGGTGAGCGGCGCGCCCTTGACGAGGTTTTTGGTATAGACGGCGGCGGCGCTGGCGGGGACGGAGGAATAGATCAGCGCGACGTCCTTCTTGGTGCGGTTTTTACGGATGCCGGCGTGTACGCCGTTTGCGGTAAAGCCTTGTGCGGCGCAGACGCCGCCAGTGATGGTCTTCATGGTTTTTTACTCCTTATTAATCGGTGAATTTTTTCTGGTATGCCCCAAATGATGGGATTCTCAAGGGACAATGCCCCTTGAGCGGGAGTCCAGAGGGCAGAGCCCTCTGGCGCAACCCCGGCGCCTTCAGCCGACGACGAGTCCGGTCGTCTCATCGACGCCCAGAAGGATGTTCATGTTCTGGATGGCCGCGCCGGACGCGCCCTTGCCGAGGTTATCGTAGCGGGCGGTGAGCAGGATGCGCTCTTCGTTGCCAGCGACGGAAATTTCCATATCGTCGCGGCCTGCATAGGCTCCTGCGGAGAGGAAGCCCGCTTCGTCGGCCGGATCGTTGAAATGGACGAGCTTGGAGGAGTATTTCGCGGCGTAAAGAGCCTTGATATCCGCCACAGTGCCCTTGAGGTCCTTCTTGAACAGCGGCACGGTCACTTCCATGCCGGCATAGAAGGGGGCGACGATGGGGCAGAAGGCGGGCGCGACGGAAACGCCGGTCAGATGCACCATTTCTTTGAGGTGCTTGTGCTGCTGGGTGATGCCGTACTGGCGCGGGGCGTCGAGCAAAGTGTCGCGGCCTTCGCCCTCGTATTCGGCGATCATCTTCTTGCCGCCGCCGGAATAGCCCGTGAGCGAGAAGCAGGTGAGCGCGGTATCGGCGGAGACGAGCCCCTCTGCGATGAGCGGCTGCACAAGGGCGATAAATCCGCTGGCATGGCAGCCGGGGTTGCCGATGCGCTTGGAGGAGGCGATCTTTTCGCGAAGCGTGCCGATCTCCGGGAAGCCGTAGGCCCAATCCGGATTGGTGCGGTGCGCGGTGGAGGTGTCGATCAGCGCGGTGTTCGGATTGGTCAGCAGCGAGACCGCCTCGATGGCCGCAGCATCCGGCAGGCACAGGAAGGCGATATCGCAGGAGTTGAGCGCATCGGCGCGCGCGGCGGGATCCTTGCGGATCTCGTCGGGCAGGATGATGAGGGAGACGTCCTCGCGGGCGGCGAGCCGCTCATGGATGCGCAGGCCGGTGGTGCCGGCAGAGCCGTCTATAAAAACCTTTGCCATGGTGTGTTTCCTCGCTTTCATGCAGAATGCATACCATTTATGAATAAATATACATTGCTGTTGGGAAATATGCAGGTATTATACGCAGAGTATGCACGTCTGTCAACCTCTGCAGTGCTAAGATTGGCGTTATTCACGGGCCGGAAGGGCAAAAAAGCCGAACGATGCAAAGAATTAGCATATAAAGAGGGGGGAAGTACGTTGACAGGCCGCGTTTGAGGCGGCTATAATCCTGATATCGGTTGAAAAATGACGAAAGGGTATGCATTTTGTGTATGCCCGGAAGACGAAAATATGCCCGCATACGAAAGGGGAAAATGCCCAAATGGCAAAGCTGCCGGAAACGTTTGGCTCCATGGTGTTCAACTGGGACGTGATGAAGCAGAGGCTCAAGCCGAAGGTATACGATAAGCTCAAGGCTACGCTGGCCGAGGGCGGCGCAATGAGCCGCGACATGGCCGACGAAGTGGCCGACGCGATGAAGGATTGGGCCGTGGAGCACGGCGCGACCCATTATACCCACTGGTTCCAGCCCATGACGGGCGTGACCGCCGAAAAGCACGAGGCGTTTCTTGCGCCTTCCCGCAGCGGCGTCATTCTGGAATTCTCCGGTAAGGAGCTGATCAAGGGCGAGCCGGACGCCTCTTCGTTCCCCTCCGGCGGCCTGCGCGCTACGTTTGAAGCGCGCGGCTATACCGCGTGGGACCCAAGCTCGTACGCTTTTGTAAAGGATAATACCCTTTGCATACCTACAGCATTTTGCTCGTACAATGGCGAGGCTCTTGACCAAAAGACTCCGCTTCTTCGCTCTATGGAGGCGGTAAGCAAGCAAGCATTACGCATTGCAAAGCTGTTTGGTTTGGATGATGTAAAGAGTATAAATACTACCGTCGGTCCCGAGCAGGA